>NZ_JAFAVV010000374.1 GCF_019242285.1 Bradyrhizobium sp. | reverse complement strand
GACGACCGCCGATCACACGCTAAGGCTTGAATTTTCCTGGTGAGTCTGTGGTGAGTTTTAATTTTTGCGTGTCGGCCACAATCCGCGCAAGCTATTGAATTTGCTGGCGCACCCGACACGATTCGAACGTGTGACCTTTGCCTTCGGAGGGCGACGGTCATTCCGCGTCAAAATGTCTTTCGGCTAACTGTCACCTTGGATCGTGATCGGCTTCCAATATGAGCCTGCTCCGGACGCACGAAGGCCTGGCGGCTCACTAGATCCCGGATCGACCGCTGAAGCGCCTTGTGCGCCTTTGCCAAAAGACTAGATGAACGGAACCGTCTCGGCGGATCCCCGCCACAAAACAGGAGGAAACTCCCTTGTCACTTTCGATCTATGACGTGTCGGTCCCGGTCCTCACGCGCGGCCTGAACATCCTGTCGACCTACCTCGACAAGGCCGAGGCGCACACGAAGGAAAAGGGCATCGATCCCAGCGTCATCATCCACGCGCGCCTCTTTCCGGATATGCTGCCGCTCTCAGGGCAGATCCAGCGCGCCAGCGACACGTCGAAGGCCGCGATGGGACGCTTGACTGGCGTCGAGATGCCGAGCTTTCCGGACACAGAGCAGACCTTCGGCGAACTGAAGGAGAGGTTGGCGAAGACCGTGACCTTCCTGCAGTCCGTGGATCGCAAGGCCTTCGAAGGCAGCGAGGAGCGCAAGGTCGAGATGAAATTCGGCTCCGATCCCGTGGTGTTGAGCGGAGCTACGTTTGCGCTGTCGTTCATGATCCCGAACTTCTTCTTCCATGTAACGACGGCACACGACATCCTGCGTCACAACGGCGTGCCTATCGGAAAGAGGGACTATCTCGGTCCGTTCGATAAGGTGTGATGCCCGCGTCCGGAGTATTTAAGAAAAGACGATCGCCGCGACCGCCAATCCGTGCACAAGGCCGTGATTGCGTCCACGATCAAATGCCGAATCCGCCGCCTAACGAACCGGAGGTGTCTGCTTTACAAGCTCCAAAACTGACCTTCAAATCCGTCCGTGCGCGGGCCGTTGTTCTCAAGCTGCGGCGGCGGGTGGTTGCGCATTGCGACCATAACGGAGTGGCCGCCGATCCTGATCGACCTCCCCACCGAGGAGGGCATCGTCGGACGGAGCTATCTCGAACCCCATACGATCAAGACCATGCGCTATCTGGTCCCGGCGATGCACGACTTCGGCGAAATGCTCAAAGGGGCGTCAGGTCGCTCCTCTCGAACTCTACGATCTCGCGAGGAAGTCGTTGCATTTTGTCGGTTATCACGGGCTGTCGACGATTGCGGTCTCGGGACTCGATATGGCAGCTTGGGACGCCTTGGCGTGGGCGAGCCGAGTACCGCTTTGCGTGTTGCTCGGCGGCTCCCTCGGTCCGGTGAGGGCCTACAACAGCAACGGGTTGTGGCTTCAGGCACCCGACATCGTCGCAGCGGAATCCGTTGCGCTCCGTGAAGAGGGAGGTTTCACCGCACTCGCGTCTTGGCCGGGAACGGGCGAGCGAGGACCTAGCGGCTGCCATTAGCGCCATCCGGGCCGCGGTTGGCCCAGATGTTGAACTAATGGCCGATTTTAATCAGGAACTGAATTTGGCGGAAGCGCTACAGCGTTGTCACATGATCGACGATGTCGGCCTGGCGTGGATAGACGAACCGATCGTCTATGATAATTTTCGTGGCTACGCGCATCTTGCGGCCGAGTTGAAGACACCGCTTCAGATCGGCGAAAACCTTTACAGTCCCCGCGACCTCTACACCGCGATCGAAGGTAGGGCATGCCATCTCGTCACGCCGGACTTCATGCGTATCGGAGGTATCACCGGCTGGTTTCGTGCCGCCGCCATAGCCGGAGCGGCAGGTATTCCGATGTCCACCCCTCTTTACCCGGAAGTCGCGGCGCACATGATGCGCGTTACGGAGACAGCGCACTGGTTGGAGTGGCAGGATTGGGTCGATCCTATCCTGGAAAGACCGTACGAAATTCGCGGCGGACTTCTCGGTATTCCGGATGTTCCTAGGGCCGGGCTCGAATGGAACGAAAAAGCGGTCGAGGCCAACTAGGCCAATGTTTAGAGCGCAGCAAGATGCTGCAGAAAATGTTCGACGCCTATCCAGGTGTCTGATCTTACAGGTTGGGCTATTTCGGTGGCGGCGCGAGACTTCTGAAATCCGCGTCGGACGCCGCGGCAAGATAGGTGAAGACTGACCACACAGCGACCGCCTGATCGAGTTGCTTCGGATCGATCTTGTCGAGCGTGTCGTCCGCGGTGTGGTGGGTATCGAAATAATCCAATCCGTCCTGGCGTAGTGCGGCGACCGGCACGCCGGCTTTCTGCAATCCACGAACGTCGTCGCCACCGAAGAGCGCTGGCCGGCTGTCGAAGACTGCGCCGAGCGGCGCTATGGTCCGTTGCAGCGCGCGGCTGAAATCACTGCCGGCGGCGCCGGGTGGAAGCTGTATCGAAAGGACATTTCTCGCCCCGAAATCTGCCTCTGCGGCGAGCGCGATCTTGCCGGCCTCCTCTTCGTGAGCCTTGGCATAAGCAGCGCCGCTGAAGTCCATCTCCTCGGCGCCGAACAAGACGACACGGATCGTGCGACCCGGATGCTGCGGCAGGCCGGCAATCAGCCGTGCCGCTCCAAAGGCGATGGCAACGCCGGCGCCGTCGTCCGTGGCGCCGGTCCCGAGATCCCAGGAATCAAGATGTCCGCCGATCAGAACGATCTCATCGGGACGCTCCGCGCCCTGATCTCGCCGACGACATTCCAGGACGGCGCGTTTTCTTGAAAAGTCGGCGTCAGCAGAAGCCGGATCCTTACCGGTCCGCGTGCGGCCAGCCGCTCAAGTTGTTCTGCGTCGGGAACGGAAAGCGCGGCTGCCGGAATTTGCGGCGCCCCCTCCTGGTAATCGAGAGCGCCGGTATGTGGCAGACGACGATTGTCGGTACTGAGCGAACGCAGCAGATAGGCGACCGCGCCCCGCTTCGCGGCCTCGGAAGGACCGGCACGCCGGATCCGGCTGGCGGCGCCGTAGCCGCTGCCGTCCTGCAGCCGCATCATGCGCTGGGTCACGACGGCGATCTTGCCGTTGAGCGATCCCGGAGCCGCTGCGAGCAATTCGTCATAGGTGCGGAATAGGGCGATCTCGGCCTCGATGCCGTTGGCATCCGTCGCGACCGAGCCGCCCAATGTGGTAACCGCCAGATGCTGCGGCACTGAACCGACGATGTCAGCGATTTCGGTGCCGCGAATCCAGGCGCGTAGATTAAACGGCTCGGAATGCACGTTCTCGAAGCCTGCCGCTTTCAGCTTGGCCTCGGCCCACGCGACAGCCCTCTTATGGGCTTCCGTGCCGGCCAGACGCTGCCCGATCCCGGTGGTGAGCGATTCCACGAAATCGAAGGCGGCGGGATCGTTGAGCGCCTTCTGCCCAAGGCTCGATGCGGTAGCGACCGATGTTTCCAGAGACTGCGCATTGGTAGCGCTTATCGTTGCTCCGGCGCTTGCCGCGAGGGCGAACCCCACGACAAGAAAGTACAAATTTTTTCTCATCCAACCTGCTCCTTCGCCGGTCCATCTTAAGCGCTGGCTCCGCTAATTGGTGGAGCGAAAAAAGATCTGTGCCCTGGCTGTACCCCGAACTTTGCGGGGCACAGACGACGGGAGATGCCTTCATAATATATTGATTTATTTGAATTTCTGGTGGGCGCACAAGGGATCGAACCTTGGACCTTTCCCGTGTGAAGGGAACGCTCTCCCGCTGAGCTATGCGCCCGGGACTGTCGTGCGTCGCAACGGCCCAAACCGGGATGCACGCCGTCAGAAGCCGCGATTTACGTAAGCCGCCCCACCAGTGTCAAGCGATCCGGCCGGGCAGCGCAGCAAAAGCTGCTGATGCGGACGAAAAGGCCGCCCCGCTCACGCCCCCTGCTGGTGGGCGCGGGAGGCGTGGGACTGCAGCGCGCGGATGCGGTCGGCGAGCGTACCCTGAGGAATGGCGCTGCCCGCCGTCGCGCCATTGGCGCGCGCGGGCCTGGCCGGCGCCGGCTCGGCGGCCAGCATTGCCTCGATCGGCGAGTTCGGGCCCTCGAGCTGGATCGCGAGTTTTGCCACTTCGGCGGCGATGTCGTTGATGCGCTCGCGCAACAGCGCGTTCTCCATGCGCTCGGTGGCCCACGAGCTTTCGGCCTGCTGCTGCATCGCATTCATGTCGCGTTGCAGCTTGGCGCGCTCGTCGCGGGCGATGCGAAGCTGCTCCTCCATCGCCGCCTTCTCGGCCTTCAGCTTCTCGATCGCGGGCAGCCGGCCGCTGCCGGAAAGCTCGATCTCGTCGCGCAGTTCCTTGATGGTGCGCTCGGCAACCTCGCTGGCCTTGCGCAACTGGTTGGTCTCGAAGTCGCGCTCGGCGAGCAGCTTGCCCTGGGTGGCAAGGCGGGCTTCCAGCTCGGCGACGCGGTTGCCGAGCATCTCGGCTTCCTTCACCTGGACGATGAGCTGGCGGTCGAGATCGGTGACGCGCTGACTCAGATTCTCCACCCGGCCGCGGGCTTCGGCGAGCTCGCGCGAGGCGAGCTCGGACTCGCCGCGCTCCTGGGCGAGCCTGGCCTGGGTCGCCGCGAAATCCTTCTCGGCATCGCCGACCCGGCGCTGCAGCTGATCGATCTGGGCGTGGACCGCCACCAGCTCGACATGGCGGGCTTCCGATTCCATCGAGCGGTTGTTGAGCTCGCTGTTGATCTTGCCGAGCTCGCCCTGCTTGTCGGTCAGCGCCCGCTCGGCCTGGCGCAGCGCCTCCGTCCTGGCCGCGAACTCCTCCTCGGTGGCGCGGAGCTGGTCCTTGACCGCCTTCTCGCGCGCCTCGAGCGCGAAGATCGCGGCGTTCTTCTCGCCGAGCTCGATCTTCATGCG
>NZ_JAFAVV010000975.1 GCF_019242285.1 Bradyrhizobium sp. | reverse complement strand
GTTATCATGTTTGAAAGGCGCACGCGGGCAGTTGCCGTACCGCTGGGGCTTGCAGTTGCTCTTTCGGGATGCGCTGTCGGACCCGATTTCAAAATACCATCGCCACCTGATGTCGAGGGATATACGAGCACTCCGTTGCCGCCGCGGACGAGCGCGGCGGGCGTCGCGGGGGGCAAGGCACAGCGTTTTGTTAAGGAGCTCGATATCCCGGCGGATTGGTGGAGCCTGTTTCATTCGCGCAAACTCGATGCCTTGGTGGATCGCGCCCTTCAGGCCAATCCGACTCTCGAAGCAGCCCTGGCGGCGCTACGTCAGGCCCAGGAAAACGCGGACGCGCAGCGGGGAAAGTTCGTCCCGACGATACAGGGTAATTTCACGGGCACACGACAAACGACGCCGAGCAACGTCCTCGGCAGTTCAATCCCGCTGGCGGACGGATCGACGACCAATTCATTTAACGTCGTCACATCGCAAGTCATTATCTCTTACACTTTTGATGTCTGGGGCCAGAATCGCCGTGCTGTCGAATCGCTCGATGCACTGGCTGACTCGCAACGCTTTCAGGCCGAAGCTGCGCGTCTGACGCTCGCTGCTACTGTCGCGCTAGCGGCAATTCAGGAGGCGACACTGCGCGACCAGATTACGGCGACGCGCGAACTCATCAGCATCAACGGGAAAATGCTGGACATTTTGCAGCGCCAGTTGACGGCGGGCTATGCAAATCGGGTCGATGTCGCAGCTCAGGAGGCACAATTGGCTCAGACGGTGGCAACCCTGCCGCCGCTCGAGAAACAGTTGGGGCAACAGCGCAACCTTCTCGCTGCTTTATCGGGCCGCTTTCCCAGCGAAGGAGTCCCGGAAACTTTTACGCTCGCCACTTTTAGGCTGCCGGCAGATCTGCCGTTGAGCCTGCCGTCGAGACTGATCGACCAGCGACCTGACGTTCGAGCCGCGGAAGGGCTTCTCCATTCCGCCAATGCTCAAGTCGGCGTTGCCATTGCGAACATGCTCCCCAACTTTTCCATCAACGGCAGTGGGGGCTATACCGCTACGGCACTAGGCAATATTGCGGACTATGTTTCTCCAACGAATCGCTTTCTGACGTTGGCTGGCAGTGCGACGCATACAATCTTCGACGGCTTTACTCTGTTGCATCAAAAGCGGGCTGCGGAAGCTGCCCTTGATCAGGCTGCCGCGCAATATCGTGCTACGGTTCTTATCGCGTTCCAGAATGTGTCGGATACCCTGCGCGCTCTGCGGTCCGACGCAAACGCGCTAAAGGCGGCTGCGGAATTCGAAGGCGCGGCTAAGGTCAGCTTTGACCTCGTCCGACAACAGTTTGATTCAGGCTACGCTAATGTTTTATTGCTGCTGAACGCGCAACAGACCTATCTACAAGCTAGAATCGCAACGATCCAAGCGAGGGCCAATCGCCTGGCCGACACGGTCGCGCTCTATCAAGCCTTGGGAGGCGGCTGGTGGAATCGCGAAGCTTCGGCAGATGGCTTGCCCCTTCCACCGATCCGGCTGGATCGCTAGGTGTTATGGCGATGCGGAGGCGTCAATGTTGAGCCCGGGGACCTCGTTTCCGTCGATATTGACGGCACAGTCGTGATTCCAAGAGAGCTAGCGGAAGAGGCAACGCCAAATCTTGGGATAAGGTGCAAGCGGAAGATCACGTGGGCAAAATTCTGCGATCGGGCGCCGCTGTTTCCGACACTTTTGAAAAATTTGGTATTTTGTAAGCAGCAACGCGTTTTAGCATTATGACACCGCGTGCGAAGCTCCGCGATTGACAAGGCACAGCCGACCAAAACAAACTTAATTTAAAAGAGCAAAAACAATCGAGTCAAAACTCGATCCGTTTGACCGAAATCAGTCGATTAACCGGACGAAACCAAATCCGGACTAGATCAATGTCGTGTTGGTCACCTCCACCTCACTCCGGCACCAGCTCGGTCATCTTGCTCGATCAGGACGACACCCGCAGCTTTTAGGCACGCTTCGATTTTGAGAACGGTGGCGACGTGAGCCATGAGGGGTCCGCGGCCAATTTCAAGCCGCTGAACTGTGGCCAGTCCGATCTTGGCCTTTTTGGCGAGGTCTTGTTGTTTCCAGTCCAGCAGAGCGCGAGCGGCTCTCAATTGGGGTGCTGTCAACATCACCCGATTGTTCCTGATTTGGACCATGTTGACAAGCGCTCTAATACGAGCGTCCATACCTCATATTAAATGTGAGGTGTATCAATGGTATTGCCACTCGACTTTGCCCGCGCCCGCCACGCGGCGCTGCGCGAGCGCATTCGAAAGGACGACCCGTCTCTCGACGAACAAACCCTCGCCGACACCCTTGAAGGGATCAGCGATCTTCATGATGCCATCGCCGCTATTGTGCGCGCCGCCCTCACCGACGAAGCCCTCGTCGATGGGCTTAAGGGACGCATCAAAGAGATGCAGGAACGGCTCGAACGATTGGATATCAGGGCCAGCACACGGCGCCAGATCGCGCGGGACGCCATGGTGGAGAATGACATTCCAACGATCAATGCCGCCGATCTGACAGTCTCCATCCGCAAGGGCCAGCCACGGCTCTTGATCATCGACGAGGCTGTAATCCCTGCGAGTTATTGGGAACCCGGAGACCCCAAGCTCAACCGACAGGCTCTCCTGGCGGATCTGAAGGACGGCGGCACCGTGACCGGAGCCTATCTTTCCAATGCCGAGCCGGTACTGAGCGTGAGGAGCCGCTGATATGACCTTTTCACAAACCCAACTCCGCGCGCTTCGGCGGGACCTTGAGGATGATGTTGTTCGCAACCGAGAGGCTCATGGCCGATCTTTCTTCTACATTGAGGGCTGGCATGCCATTGCCGAAGCAACGGATTTTTCGGGTCGGGCTTGATCGCATCAATCGAGACATGCTCGATCGAGGCGCGGAAAGAAGGACGTACTCGTTTCATTTCGTGTGCTCCAATTTAGCCTGGAGGAATCCAGGCGGAGCAGCACCATGGGTACACGAGGTCGCGCGAACCGGGTCCGCGCCCTCGCGCTAGCTGTTCAATTCCCTGTTAGCGAACTTCCGGGCTCGTGTCAGACGGTGCTTAAGCGCTGTACGCGGGACGTCGCGCAACGGCTTATTCTGATCCACGTCGGGGTCGCCCGTCCACCCAACCATGAAGGTGATCGTGGTGTCGGTTACTTCGACGATGAAACCATGTCCCGCCTCGGCCTCGATGAGTCTTTCCAAATCGCGCAACTGGAGTCGCGGGTTTTTCCTGACCTGTGCGATGATCCATTTCTGAAGATCGTCCGGTTGTTTGGCTTGGCCGCCCTTCCTGCCAAAATAATGAGAAAAGAGAGCTCGGGTTCGTTCGGCGTCGGCCAAGGCTTGTTCGAGGGTCATCCTCGAATCCAGTTCGACCTCTCTCGCCTCCTCGCTGGCCAGGTCCGCGAACGCCACTTCGTACAGCGCCGGATCAGCCAGACGCTTTTCAAATCGTTTGCGTTCCTCGATCCAAAAGGCCCGGTTGCGGTTGTTCCATTCGGCAAGCTGATTCAAGAATCACTCCTTGAGTGTCGAGCCCCGCCATATCATCGCAAAACTACTCCCTTCCGTTCCGTGCCGAAGGTTCCCGCTCCCGCAAACTAGTTAATGACTGTGACCGGTTGCCGCGACCGTTCTCGCGCGTGCCGACGGAGATCCCTGCCGCTGCTCACCAATTCCCTGCTTGCCGACAAAACATCCCTGCTTGGCTCAAAAAATTCCCTGCCATAATTCGCAGAATCCCCGCGCACTCGCGAGAAGTGCCCGTGTTATCGGGCTAACAAGCGACATCACAATCCGCCGGTTATCTATTTTTGAATGGAGTGGCGGTCCCGAGAGGAGTCGAACCTCCGACCTTCGGTTTAGGAAACCGCTGCTC
>NZ_JAFAVV010000957.1 GCF_019242285.1 Bradyrhizobium sp. | reverse complement strand
TGGTTCTGCAATTGCGCAGCCTAAAGCGGCGGATGTAGCCCGGATGAGCGGAGCGATATCCGGGATGACGCTGATGCTATGGTGCCGTCTCGTCCCGCATATCGCTGCGCTCATGCGGGCTACACACCGACTGGCATGCTCGGGCTCATGGTCCTCGTAGGATGGGTAGAGCGAAACCCATCATTCTCCCACGATGCATCGATGGGTTTCGCTTCGCTCTACCCATCCTACGCTTACTATGGACCGTGGTTCTGCAATTGCGCAGCCTAAAGCGGCGGATGTAGCCCGGATGAGCGGAGCGATATCCGGGATGACGCTGATGCTATGGTGCCGTCTCGTCCCGCATATCGCTTCGCTCATGCGGGCTACACGCGGACAGCTTGCTGCCTGGCGTCCTCCGCTCATCCCGCAGCCGACACCGCGTTCCTCGCCCCCGACGCCACGAGCTGCGCCCATCGCCTGACGAGATAATTGTGCTCGTCCATGGTGGTGTTCCAGACCGCGATGCGGCTGGCGCGCTGGCGGTAGGCGCCGCCGCTCCTGGTCTCGCCGCGCATGATGGTGGTCTCGCCGTCCGGGCCCGGCAGGTCCTCGCTCGCGGGCTCGCCTTCGTACCAGTAGTCCCACTCGGCGGACGACAGATTCAGTCGCACGCGCTCGGGGATCGACATGTAGTAGCCCTGTCGGGCCATCACCGCGCCGACCCAGCCGTCGAGCCACCAGTTGAGATAGTCGTAGGCCGCATCGCGGGTGCGGCCGGCGAGATGCGTCGACAGGCACAGGCCGCCATGCCAGGCGCGATAGCCTTCCTGCGGCACGGTCTCCCGCACCGGAAAGCCGCGCCGGCGCAGCGCGCTCACGCCCGGCGACCACATGCTCTGCACCACCGCCTGCCCCGCGCGCATCAGGTCGGCGGCCTCCTGCGCGGTCTTCCAGAAGCCGCAGAAATAGCCGGCGCGGCGGCGCTCGCTGAGGATCTGGATCAGGCGGTCGATCTCGGCCGTCGACATGTTGCCGATGTTGTCGAAGCGCATCTCGCCGCGGGCCTGCACCGCCAGCGCCGCATCGAACACGCCGATCGCGGGCTCGTCCACCAGCGCGACGCGGCCGGCCCAGCGCTCGTCGAGCAGCGCGGCCCAGGACGTGTTGGGCTCGAGCTCGCCGTCGACGGCCTCGGCATTGTAGGCGAAGGAATCCAGATTGTGCACGGTCGGCAGCATGCTGATGACATCGGCCGGCACCGAGTTGAGCGAGCCGTTCGGCTGCGCGTAGAGTTTCGTCACCGGCGCATCGCCCCGGCCTATGGTGGCGCCGGGGTGAATCCGCCCGGTCTTGGTGAGGTCGCTTACCTCGCCCCAGCGGGCGATCCGCTTCAGCTCGATCGGCTGGATCGCGCGCCAGAACCAGACGATGTCGAGATTGTGGAAGCACTGGTCGTAGACGTCGTAGGCCCAGGGCTGCGCCGCCGCCTTGCGTTGCGCGCTGATGAAATCGAGATTTTCGAACCGCAAGGTGATGCCGAGATCGGCCTCGGCGCGCTGGCGCACCCCTTCGAGCAGCGTGATCTCGGTGCCGAGCACGCGCAGCGTCGGCCGGCCGTGGAGATGCAGCGCGGGGGCGGCACGAGTGGATGTCTTTTTCGAGCGGCGCATCGGTATCATTCAGGCTGACACCAGCGCAGCCGCGGCGGCGCTGCCGAGCCGCGCAAACGCCGCGAAGGAGCGCCGAATCAGATCGGGATCGATGCCTTCGACGATGAAGACCAGCCGCGAGCGGCGGTCGGCGTCGGGCCATTCTTGCAGATGCGTCGGCGCGTGCACCAGATGCTGCACGCCGTGAACGGCGACCGGGCGCGCCTCGCCTTGCAGTGCGAGCAGGCCCTTGACGCGCAGGATGCGGTTGCCATGCCGGTTGAGCAGCATGGCGAGCCAGATGCCGAAAGTGCTCCAGTCGAGCGGCTCGTCGACGACGATCGAAAACGCGCGCGCCTTGGCATGCGCGGCTGCGCCGTCGGGCTCGGCGACCGCCCTGAAGGGATTCCCGCCGGCACGCAGGAGCGCGTCCACCGGCAACCTTCGTTCGGCGACGCGCAGCACCGGCGCCGCGGGATTGATGGCCTGCAGCCGTGCCAGCAGGGCTTCGCTCGCCGTCGGGTCGGCGATGTCGGTCTTGGTCAGGGCGATGGTGTCGGCGATCGCCGCCTGACGCATCGATTCGACATAGCGGTCGAGCTGCGCCAAGCCGTTGACCGCGTCGACCGTCGTCACCACGCCGGCGGCCGTGAAGTGATGGCGCAGCACCGGATCGGCGCGGAGCGTCGACAGCACCGGGAACGGGTCGGCGAGCCCGGTGCTCTCGATCACCAGCCGCCGGAACATCGGCACGTCGCCGCGCTCGCGCCGCGAATGCAAGTCGCGCATCGTGGCGGCGAGCTCGCCGCGCACCGTGCAGCAGACGCAGCCCGAGCCGAGCAGCACGGTGTCCTCGTCCAGGCGCTCGACCAGAAGATGATCGAGCGCGACCTCGCCGAACTCGTTGATGATCACGGCGGTGTCGGCCAGCGCGGGATCGGCGAGCAGGCGGCGCAGCAGCGTGGTCTTGCCGGAGCCGAGAAATCCCGTCAGCAGCGTCACCGGCGTGAAGGCGGGTGGGGCCTCAGTCATCGGCATCGAGCCGCGAGAGAAAATCGGGATCGAGCGGATCGCAGGCGCGCCCCGACAGCCGCTCGGCCGCAGCCCAGAGATGGCCGAGGTCGCCGACCATCTCGCTCTTGCCGGTGAAGGTCGACAGCAGGAAGGACGTGCCCTGCCAGTCCGACAGCCGCAAGCCGTAGAGTTTCAGGACCCGGTTGGCGACCTCGACGCGGCGGGCGCGTTCCAGGCGACGCCGTGCGGAATCGCGGTTGCGCGTGAACACACCGTCCCGCGCCACCGCGTCGGTCCAGTGCTCGTCGCCGCCCAGCGATCCGCACAGCGCGCACATGGGCCGAGCGACCTCCTATTTCTTGCGCGGCGAGCGTCGAGCGAAATCGTCGGCCATCTCGTCCATGGTGACGAACTTCACGCCGGGATGCGAGGCGATGTGGTTGTAGAGCCGCTCCAGCATCATCAGAACCTGGGGCCGGCCCGAGACGTCGGGATGGATGGTGATCGGGAACACGGCATAGTCGAATTCACGATACACCCAGTCGAACTCATCCTGCCAGGTCTGCCCGAGGTGGCGGGGGCTGACGAAGCCGTGGCTGTTCGGGGCCTTCTTGATGAACATCATCGGCGGCAGGTCGTCGAGATACCAGTTCGCCGGAATCTCGATCAGGTCGGTCTCGTGGCCGCGCTTCAAGGGCTGCATCCATTCCGACGGCCTTTTCGAATAGTCGATCCTGGTCCAGCTGTCGCCGACGCGGACATAATAGGGGTGGAAGTCGTTATGCATCAGCGAGTGGTCGTATTTGATGCCGCGCTCGAGCAACAGCTCGTTGGTGACGGTGGAGAACTCCCACCACGGCGCGACATAGCCGGTCGGCCGCCGGCCGGCGAGCTTTGTCACCAGCTCGATGCTCTTGTCGAGCACCTCGGTTTCCTGCTCGCGCGTCATCGCGATCGGGTTCTCGTGGCTGTAGCCGTGGATGCCGATCTCGTGGCCGGCGTCGGCGACCGCCTTCATCTGCTCGGGAAAGGTCTCGATCGAATGGCCGGGGATGAACCAGGTGGTCTTGATGCCGAACTTGGCGAACAGCTTCAGCAACCGCGGGCTGCCGACCTCGCCCGCGAACAGGCCGCGGGAGATGTCGTCCGGCGAGTCCTCGCCGCCATAGGAGCCGAGCCAGCCGGCGACGGCATCGACGTCGATGCCAAATCCGACGAGAATTTCCTTTGCCATGGGGTTTTCCTCTTGTTGTTGCGGTCCATTCCGCAAGCGTTTGAAATCAGCAATCGCGAGCGCTCACGCCGCGATGATGGTGGCGTCCTTCGCCCGCCAGGCGATCCAGACGTGGGATGACGGCACGAGATCCTCCCTCCGGTACTTGTCGACATGGGCTTCCAGCGCGACGCGATCGCCTTCGTCGAGCGCAATGCCGATCTGCATGAGATGGCCGACGATGTTGGCGCGCTCCAGCACGCCCGGCAGCAAATTGCCTTCGTACTCGGCCGTAAGCGCCTCCTGCGAGGTGCCCGTGACGGAAAAGATTTCGAGCGATTCGGAGGGGATCACGATCTTGGCGGCGCGGCCGGCGACAGGTCCGTTGTTCGGCGCGCCGACGAAGGTGCCGAACCGCGTCGACAGGGTGGCGCGGCCGGTTTCGACCTTGCCGAGCGCGCCTTCGATGATGGTGTTGCGGCCGATGAACTGCGCCACGAACGGCGTCTGCGGCCTGGTATAGAGTTGCAGCGGGCTCGAGACCTGCTCGATGCGGCCGCGATTCATCACCACGATGCGGTCGGACAGCGTCAGCGCCTCGGACTGCGCATGGGTCACGAACACGAAGGTGATGCCGAGATTGCGCTGCAGCAGCTTCAGCTCGGCCTGGATGGTCTTGCGCAGATTGGCGTCGAGCGCGCCGAGCGGCTCGTCGAGCAAGAGGATGGCGGGCTCGACCACGAGGCCGCGCGCCAGCGCGATGCGCTGCCGCTGGCCGCCGGAAAGGCGCTGCGTCATCGAGTCGGCGAGGTCGGACAGGCCGAGCTTGTCCAGAATGCGATCGACCTTGGCGTCGCGCTCGGCCTTCGGCAGGCCCTTGACGTCGAGGCCGTAGCCGACATTGCCGCGCACGGTCATGTGCGGAAACAGTGCGTAGTTCTGGAAGATCATCGAGGTCGGGCGGCGCTCGGGCGGCATGTCGTTGATGCGCTGCCCGCGGATCAGGATGTCGCCGGAGGTGATGGCCTCGAAGCCCGCGATCATGCGCAAAGTGGTGGTCTTGCCGCAGCCCGACGGACCGAGGAAGGCGATGAACTCGCCCTTCTCGACGCCGAGGTTGAAATCCTCCACCGCGGAGGTGCCGTTGTCGTAGATCTTGCCGACGT
>NZ_JAFAVV010000798.1 GCF_019242285.1 Bradyrhizobium sp. | reverse complement strand
CGACCAGTTTGAGGTACCGACCGACGTCATGGCCGCTTCACGCTGGCGTCGCATTCAGCTCTTCCGGCGGCCCGGCGCATCAGCGAGTGCTGGAACTCCGCTCCGATCATGATCCGCTGCCGATGTCTTGTGTCCGCGGCGCAACCTGGCAAAAGCTCTATCAGTCGCCATGAACCGAGCCAACATCGGTACGATCAGTCTGGCTGGATCGCTGATCGACTGACCGGCTTCCCGCGATAGAATATCGGCGTAGGCGATGAGATCCCGATGCACTGCGGCAGGGAGTTCGACGGTGACCTTGATCGACTTGTCGTCAGGCAAGGCCGCGAGTTTGAGCTTTGCCACTCACAGCTCCGATTCAGCCACGATAGGGCTCGATCACCAAATCCCGATTGACGATCACCCGCACCGGAAACCCTGGTCGGATCGTCAGCGTGGGCTGGATATTCATCTGCTGCCGCACGAGTTGCTGTCCGGTCTGGCTCACGGAATTTCCAAACCCTTGGCGCAACGCCTGAACGATGGCAGCGTTGTTGGTGTTCGTGCCACCTCCCGCATTCACCTCACTCCCGACTGACAGCAACGTCGACAGCAAGGCGGCACCGATCAACTGCCTCCAGCGGTTGTCGACTTCGTCCTCAAGCCCGGCATATCCTGCCGGGTCGGCACCAGGCTGCCGTTCAAGCACGATCGAGCGGCCATTGGGCATGATGAGCCGCGTCCAGACCAGCAACACCCGAGATTGGCCCGTCGCCACCTGGCTGTCGTAGACGCCGATCAGACGCGCCCCCTGCGGGACGAGCAGAAACCGTCCGGTTGGCGTGTCGAACACGTTCTCCGTCACTTGCGCCGTGATTTGACCCGGCAGGTCGGACCGGACGCCCGTAATCAGTGCGCCCGGAATGACGGTACCTGCCTGCACGACGTATGGAGACGCTGGCCGTGTCATGTGATCCGGGCTCGTTGTCCGGCGATCGACTGGCCCATTGACAAAGATGAGCTTCCGGTCCTGTCTGTTCTGCGCGAAGGCATCATCTCCTGCGGACTGAGCACCGACGTGATCGCTGGCCTGAGACGGCGCTGCCTGCGGCTGTGTTTCGCGGACATTGGTGGAGGCGAACAGCCGGCTGACGCGCGCCGCTTCAGTCTCCTGGTCGCGGCGCTGTTGATCCTGATCGGGCGCTGGCGCCTGCCCCTGGGCGGCCAGAATCGGCCGGCCGAGATCTCCGGGCATCGGCGGTCCCAGCACAGGAACATCCTTAGGAACACTGGCGTAGTCACGCGGCAAGGCGCCGACCCCGTCGGCAACATCGTGGTGGTCCGTGCCATAGAGCTCATCGGACTTTGGCTTGCGCGCGCCGCCGCCTTGAAGTGCCCAAATGGTCGTCCCTGCGATGACCAGCAGCATGAACGCGCTGATGCCGGTCAGGACCCTGCGCGAGAGCCGCGTGGTTCGTGGCAGCTCGCCTCTCAGCCGAAATTCTCTCGCCAGCTCATCCGGTGTCCTAGCAGCTGGCCTCTCCTGGGCACCTCCGTCCTCCACACTCATGGCGCGGGCTTCCCGTCCGTCCGCACGATCCTGACCTTCTGCTGCCGTTCGCCTCCAAGGCGCAGTTCGGCCGCCGCAAACAGCCGATCGACGATCAGCACATTGCCATAGGTCCGGTAATTGACGATCTCAGGCTTGCCATTGGCGTCGATGACGAACAGCGGCGGCAATTCGCCCTGCACGATGCCGCGGGAGAATTCGACATAGACTTTGCGGCCATCATCGTAGACCTTGACAGGCCGCCAGGGTGGATCGTCACCCTCGATCGAATAACGGAAGCGCCGCTGCGAGGGATCCGGCAGGACCGGCGTCAGGGGCACTTGTCGCAATGCCGACTGCGTTTGCGGATAGTACCAAGCAACCAAGGGCATATAGGGCTTTTCACGCGCGCGCAGCTCGATCAGATAGGTCCGCCGGTCGGTATTGACGATGAGATTGGTCTCGATCGCCGCCCGCGTCGGCTTGACCAGGATGTGAACCCGGCGGGTATCGCTGATACCGCTCTCGGTATCGCTGACCACCCAGCGCACGGTATCGCCGGCCGCAACCGGCCCGGAGCCCGTCAGTTGCTCCCCTTCTTGGAGCGCGATATCGGTGATCTGTCCCGGCGCGGCATAGACCTGATAGAGCGCACCGGGACTGTAGGCGTAGATCTGGGCCGCGTTGAAGTAGCCCTTCTTGCGCGGCTCCACCCGTGCAGCGCTGTTGGCCATCTCGACACGATCAACCGGTTCGGCCTCTTCCTTCCCGGCCTTGCCGCCAAAAGCCACCTTCCAAGGTGGCGGAACGTGAAGCGCCCGCGGTTTGTCCTCTTCGACAGGCGGTGGCGGGGCCATCGGCGGCACGTCGCTGTCATAGCTGATCTGCGGCGGCTTGGACGTCACGCAGCCGCCGAGGGGAGCCAAGAGCGCGATGGCGGCCAAGAGAGCTGCACGGGGGTCCCAGGTGATGCGAGCCGCGACGGCGCACCGCCCGAAGACTGCAAACATGCTATCCGCCCTGCATCGGTCACGCTCACTCACTGAGACAGCTCCTTCGACCAGTTGATGGCATGGACGTAGACGCCGAGGGGATTCTTCCGGAGCCGGTCGGCGTCATCAGGCATTGCGATCACGACGGTGAGGATCGCGGTCCAGCGTTCGGTCGCGCTCAGCGCGCCGTTCTCAAAGTGACGCTCGATCCAGGCGAGGCGGAAACTGTCGGGTGAGGCCCGAATGACGCTGGAGACCTCGACCGAGACCTGCGCTTTTCCGAGTTTCGCAAAGGGATCGTTGTTGCGGGCGTAGTCGTTGAGCGCCGCCGCGCCGCGATCGGTCGTGAAGTCGTAGGCTCGAAGCCAGTTCTGGCGCAGCACGATGCCATCCGCCGGCAAGCCTCGGACATCTTCGATAAAGCGAGCGAGGTGGTAGGCGATCTGCGGGTCGGTTGGCTGATAATCGGCGACCGCCGGCGCCACCCGCTCGACCTCGCCGAGATGATCAACCTCGACCACCCACGGCGTTATCGTGCTGCGCGTCGATTGCCAGATCAGGGCTGCGCCAAAACCTGCCGCAAGCACCAGGCATCCGAAGGCCATCAGCCGCCAATTCCTGGCCTGGACACGCGCTGAGCCGATGCGCTCATCCCAGACCTGCGCCGCCTTCTGATACGGCGTAACGGGCGCAGGCGTGCGGC
Source organism: Bradyrhizobium sp. (assembly GCF_019242285.1). Classification (GTDB taxonomy): domain Bacteria; phylum Pseudomonadota; class Alphaproteobacteria; order Rhizobiales; family Xanthobacteraceae; genus Bradyrhizobium. The sequence continues at coordinate 52 of NZ_JAFAVV010000798.1, read as the reverse complement.
CGTAATGAACCGACGGTCGCTTGAACATCAGGTGTTGCCCTCGGAAAGATCG
>NZ_JAFAVV010000767.1 GCF_019242285.1 Bradyrhizobium sp. | reverse complement strand
CGCGGCTTCAACATCGATCCAAGCGGCCGCTATCTCGCAGCCGTCGGCGAACTGTCGGACCACATGACGGTCTACGGCATCGACCAGAATAGCGGCGCGCTGACCAAGCTGAATAGCTACTCCGTCGGCAAGAAGCCGAACTGGGTCGAGTTCATCGGCTTCCCGTAGCTTGCCGCGATCAACTCAACACGTTGCGATGCCAGTTGCTGCGCCCTCTCCCCTGCTGTCCGCCGAAGCCTTGGCGAGGGCGGATGTGGGAGAGGGCACAATAACTGGCATCGCGAAGAAAGTACCCTCATCTCTTGAAAGGGATAACGCCGCTCACCTCACCCGCGCGATGTAATAGGCGAGATCGGCGATCTCGTCCGCGCTCACCGGTTGCAGCACCTCGGCCATGGTGCCGTCATAGCCGTGGCGGGTGTTGTCCTTGTATTCGGTGAGTGTCTTCTTCAGGTAGTCCTCGCGCTGGTCGGCGATGCGCGGGACGTTGTCACCGCCGGAGTAGTCCGGCTTGTGGCAGGAATTGCAGTGGTTCTTCGCGGCGGCCGCCTGCGCGCGCGCCATCCGCGCGCCATCGCCGGCGTCCTCGGGCGGCTGCGGTTTCGGCAAAGTGGCGATGAAATCCGAGAAGGCGCGCAGATCGTCGTCGGAGAGGCCGTTCGCCATGTCGTTCATGGGGGATGCGACGCGCAGCTTCTCGCGGAACATGTAGAGCTGGATCAGCGCATAGGGCGCCTGCTGGCCGCCGAGCGAGGGCGTGTTGTCGGTTGCGGAGGTGCCGTGCTCGCCATGGCAGCTCAGGCACGGCATCGCCCGCTCCGCGACGGATTGGGCGTGCAGCGGGGAAGTAAGCGACGCGGCAAGCGCCGCTGGGATCAGTATTTTACGCATGTTACCCCAGCGCAGAATTCGTAGGATGGGCGAAGGAGCGGAGCGACGTGCCCACCATGTTGCAGCGAGCACGCGGTTGAATGGTGGGCACGGCGCTTCCGCCTTCGCTCTGCGAGCTACGGCGGACGCGGACGCGCCTTAGCCACCCTACGAGAGCTACGATTGCAAACCGCCTATTGTTTGGCGACCTCCGGCGTGCCGTAGGTGACGCGGTAGACCGCGCCGTTCCAGTCGTCGGACACCAGCATCGAGCCGTCCTTCAATTGCAGCACGTCGACCGGCCTGCCGATATATTTGTTGTCCTGCAGGAAGCCAGTGATCAGCGGTTCGATCGACTCGACCTTGCCGTCCTTGTCGAGGCGGACCACGACGACGTCGCCGCCGAACTTGCTGGTCCTGTTCCAGGAGCCGTGCCGCGCCACGATGATGGTGTCCTTGTACGATTTCGGGAACATGTCGCCGGTGTAGAAGCGCAGGCCGAGCGCCGCCGCATGCGGCCCCATCAGGCCGACCGGCGCCGTGAACTCGCTGCAGGAATGGCCCCAGCCGAATTCGGGATCCGGGATGTTGCCCTGGTAGCAATAGGGCGCGCCGAAATCCTCGCCGACCTTCGTCACGCGATTGAGCTCGTCCTGCGGCACGTCCTCCGACAGCCAGTCGCGGCCGTTGTCGGTGAAGTACATCTGCTTGGTCTCGGGATTCCAGTCGAAGCCGACCGAGTTGCGGACGCCAAGCGCAACCACCTCGGCGCCGGAGCCGTCGAGATTGATGCGCCGAATCTGGCCATGGGCATCGTCGTGCAGCACGTTGTTGCCGGGCTGGCCGACCGGGACGTAGAGCTTGTCGTCGGGCCCGACTGCGATGAACTTCCAGCCATGGGCCTCGTCCTTGGGCAGGTTGTCGTAGATGACGGTCGGCTTCGGCGGGTTGTCCAGCACGTCCTCGACATGCTCGATCTTGGAGATTTTCGACAGCTCGGCGATGTAGAGTGTGCCGTCGTGGAAGGCGACCCCGTTGGGACGGTAGAGGCCGGAGGCCAGCACCTTGACCTCGCGCTTGCCGTCCTTGCTGACGATGGCATAGACCTTGTCGACCAGCCGGCTGCCTACGAACACAGTGCCCTTGTCGCCGAGCGCGAGCGAACGCGCGTTCGCCATGCCGGCGGCATAGACCTCGATGTTGAAGCCGGTGGCGGCCTTGAGCTTGTCGAGCGGCAGCTTGTCGGCTGCGGCCGGCAATGGCGGCGGCGCGACCGGCGCGAGCTTGATGGCCGCCTCGTTGTCGGGCCGGCCGATCATCGGCGAGCCTGGCGGCAGCGGCTGTGCCGCACCGGCGGGCGGAGCGGCCGGCTGCTGTGCGGCGGCCGCGGTCAGGAAAGCACCAACGAAAACGCCGGCCAGAACCAGGCTGCGCGGCGACGAGCAAACGAGCATGACATTCCTCCCCTTATGGTGTCCCTTCCATCGGAACATCAATGCGCTCCTGCGGGACCTTGCCACAGCAACACTCTCCGACATCCGTCGTCTGCCATGCAATCGGAAAGATCGCATCCCAAGGATGCGCGCGCGCGGAACGGCGCCCGGGTCACGTCAATGTTTGGTGGTCGGCTGATCCGGCAGGTCGAAGATCGCTTCGACGAAGGGAAATTCCAGCACGATCTCGCCGTCATCGTCGGTGACCTCGATGACCGCGCTGAGCAGCGCCCCGCTGGTTCCCTCGCTGCGCAACAGCTCGTGAATCATCGCGCGCGCGATGCTCCAGGCGCGATCCGGATTGCGCAGTTCCTCCCCATCGGGATCAACGATCAGCTCGTCGCCGATCCTGGTGTTGAAATAATAACGTGGCATGGCGAACCAATGGGGTGGACGGGCGGGAATTGGAAGCGGGAGGATTTCACAAGTTCTTTATTCGCTCTTGCAAGCCGTCGCTACCCATTCAAGCGGACACTCTGCGGGAGACGGCGAGGGCTGAAGCCATTGCCGCCACGCCCGCTTTCGCGGAAGGGTGGGATACTCTCAGGTTAGTGCGCTTTCGCGCCGCAGCAAAGCGGCGGACCTCGTCATACCGTGAAAATTTCACTGGCGAACTTTTCCATCCACGTTAGTTTAATGATGAGGGCGGATGTCGTCCCGTTTGGAAGGAGCGTCACAATGGCCTGGAAAGCACCGAAGATCGTCGAAGTGCCGGTCGGCATGGAAATCAACATGTATGCCTGCGCGGCCCGCAAGTAACGGCCGGCAAGAGCAGCACGTTCTACGAAAAGGTGGGCCTCCGGACGTTGTGCGTTCCAGATCGGGACGCGGACGGACCGGGGTCCACCTTTGTGGTATCTGGGCCTGTGGTATCTGGACCTGTGGTATCTGGACCTGTGGTATACGGACCTGTGGTATCTAGATCGCGTTCAGTTGGATCGCGTCAAGTCACTCTGCCGGGAGACGGATCATGCTTCGCGTCGTCGTCCTGGGTGCCGCGGCAGGCGGCGGGGTTCCGCAATGGAATTGCGGCTGCGAGATTTGCCGGGCGGCCCGCCACGGACAACCGGGGCTTGCAAGCAGCCAATGCTCGGTTGCCTTCAGCGCCGACGGCGCACACTGGTTCCTGATCAACGCCTCCCCTGACCTGCGCCAGCAACTGACCGCGACGGTGCAGCTTCACCCGAAACGCGGACAGCTCCGTCACACGCCGATTGCAGGCGTGATCCTCACCAATGTCGAGGTCGACGCCGTCGCCGGCCTGCTCTCCATGCGCGAGGGCTCGTCCTTTACCATTTTTGCCCATGCCAAGGTGCTGTCGATCCTCAGGGATAACAGCATCTTCAACGTGCTCTCCGAGAAGAACGTCAAACGCCAGCCGATCACGCTCGATCAGGCGTTCGAGCCCGCCCTGCCCGATGGTCGCCTGAGCGGCATCGAGATCACCGCCTTCGCGGTGCCCGGCAAGGGCGCGTGGTACCTGGAGGGCAGGACCCACCCCGGCGGCGAGGACGGCACCGGCGATACGCTCGGCCTGCACATCCGCGACAAGGCGTCCGACAAATCCTTCTGCTTCCTCGCGGCCTGCGCGCGCGTCACCGAGGAGCTGAAATCGCGGCTGGCCGGCACCTCGCTGCTGTTCTTCGACGGCACGGTCTGGCGCGACGACGAGATGATTGCGGCCGGCCTCGGCAGCAAGACGGGCCAGAGCATGGGGCATATCGCGATGTCGGGACCGGACGGCGCAATCGAGAGCCTCGCCGGCCTTGCTATCGACAGGAAGCTGTTTCTGCATATCAATAATTCGAACCCGGCCCTGCTCGCGGGCTCGCAGGAGCGCAAACGCCTGGAGCAGGCAGGCTGGCAGATTCCCGCCGACGGAATGGAGATCGTGCTTTGAATTTCCAAGTCCCCAGCGCCATGACGGCGTATTCGATCGGCAAGGGCGTCTCGCTGAACGATGCCGAGGAGCTGGAGGCCGCCCTGCACCACATCGGCGAAACGCGCTATCACAGCCTGCACCCATTCCATAAATTGCTGCACGGCGGCAAGCTCAACAAGGGGCAGGTGCAGGCCTGGGCGCTGAACCGCTATTTCTACCAGAGCACGATCCCGCTCAAGGATGCGATGGTGATCTCGCGCTTCCGCGACCGCGCCACCCGGATCGAATGGCGGCACCGCATCGAGGACCACGACGGCGATGCCGACAGCGAAGGCGGGATCGATCGCTGGCTGAAGCTGACCGAGGGACTCGGCCTCGATAGCGCCTATGTCGAATCGACCGAGGGCATCCTGCCGGCGACGCGCTTCGCGGTCGAAGCCTATGTGCATTTCTGCCGCGACAAGTCCCCGCTGGAGGCGATCGCCTCGTCGCTGACCGAATTGTTCGCGCCCAACCTGCACGAGGAGCGCATTTCCGGGATGCTGCAGCACTACGACTTCGTCAACCCGGACATCATGAGCTATTTCAAGCGACGCCTCGCCCAGGCGCCGCGCGACGCCAATTTCGCGCTCGCCTATGTCAGGGAGCACGCGATGACGCCGGAGCAGCGCGAACAGGTCTGCAATGCGCTGATCTTCAAGACCAACGTCTTGTGGGTGCAGCTCGACGCGCTCTATCATGCCTATGTCGAAGGCCATATTCCGCCGGGCGCCTTCGTTCCCGAGCGGAACTAACGACCTGAAGGGTTGCAGCGATGGCAGGGCCGCGCCATATCAGCGTCAGCGAGGCGACCAGGCCAGTGCTGCCGCGGCACGCCAAATTGAAGTTCGACGAGACGCGGCAGGTCTGGGTGATCCTCGCACCGGAGCGGGTGCTGGCGCCGGACGAGATCGCGGTCGAAGTCTTGCAACTCTGCGACGGCGCACGCAGCGTCGGCCACGTGGCGGATCAGCTGGCGGCGAAATACGCGGCGCCGCGCGAGGCGATTTTGACCGACGTGATCGCCATGCTGCAGGATCTGGCCGACAAGGGATTTCTGACCGAAGCGCGCGAGAAGACGACATGAGCGAACTCGCGGATGAAACGACGAAGACCGATGCCAGCGACGGCCTCGCCGTGCTGGAGCAAGGCAGGTCGACCGCGGAAACGTTTGGCATTCCGCTCGCGGTGCTGTTGGAACTCACCCATCGCTGCCCGCTGCAATGCCCCTATTGCTCCAACCCGCTCGAGCTCGACCGCGGCTCGACCGAGCTCACGACGGAGGAATGGAAGAAGGTGCTGTCCGAGCTCGCCGAGATCGGCGTGCTGCAGATCCATTTCTCCGGCGGCGAGCCGACCGCGCGCAAGGACCTGGTCGAGCTGGTGCGGCATGCGAGTGATGCCGGCCTCTACACCAATCTGATCACCTCGGCGGTGCTGCTGACGCGCGAGAAGCTGGCGGCGCTGGCCGACGCCGGGCTGTGCCATGTGCAGATCAGCTTCCAGGGCAACGAGCCCGTCATCGCCGACCGTGTCGCGGGGTTGAAGGAGTCGCACAAGAAGAAGCTCGACGTGGCAAGATGGACCCGTGAGCTCGATCTGCCGCTCACCGTGAATGCAGTGATGCACCGGCAGAACCTGCATCAGCTCTCCGACATCATCCAGATGGCGGTCGATCTCGACGCCGACCGGCTCGAAGTCGCCAATGTGCAGTATTACGGCTGGGCGCTGAAGAATCGCGCCGCGCTGATGCCGACGATCGCGCAGCTCGAGGAGACCACCCGCATCGTCGAGGAGGCGCGCGAGCGGCTGAAGGGCACGCTCGCGATCGACTATGTCGTGCCGGACTATTACGCGCTGCGGCCGAAGAAATGCATGGGCGGCTGGGGCCGGCAATTCTTCAACATCTCGCCCGCCGGCAAGGTGCTGCCCTGCCACGCCGCCGAGAGCATCACCGGGCTCGAATTCGAGTCCGTGCGGTCCAATCATTCGATCGCCTGGATCTGGCAGAACTCGGAAGCCTTCAACCGCTACCGCGGCACC
>NZ_JAFAVV010000725.1 GCF_019242285.1 Bradyrhizobium sp. | reverse complement strand
CTGTAATGCGAGACCGAGCCAGCGACGGCGGGGCCGGCTTTCCAAAAGCGCCCGCGTCGGGATCGCGCCGCTACGGCTGCACGTCGGGAGGCCGTGGGCTCTTGTCGATTTTCTGCAACGAGTCGTCCCGATCCTTGATATCGGCGGCCTTGTCGATCAGCGCGGCTGCCAGATTGGGATCGGAGGTGGTTTTGGAGAACCGAAGCAACGCCACCGCTGCTTCGCGCGCGAACTTACCCAGCACGATACTGAATCCATGAGGTTCTGCCCCAGCAGAGAGAATTTTCGACCGAGGATTCCGTTCCGCAGCAAACGTGCAAAAGTGCACAGAGTGGAGAAAGAGTCGCGCATAAGAAGGGTTTCCAGGCGAGGCGCCTGCGGCAGCCGATCGAATCTCAATTCCGCGATCATCGGCTCGGCCACGAAATAGTCGGAATGGGGCGAATGCGCCACACCGAATCGTCGGCAACCGGGATATAGACTGCGGCAAGCGCGATCGAGCCGCGCGGGATCGGAATGATGCGAGGGAAGGGCGTCACGAAGGACGTTGACGACGAGGCCAAATGATCACGTGCTTTCAACCACAATGCCAGACGGCGGCCGGCTGCAAATGCGGCCGTTCGTGGGACTATCCCGTCAGACTACCAATGCGGAAGGCGATTTCGGAATATACCGACGCCGAATTGCAGAATGAGCTGCATCGACGAGCCGCGCTGGCGCAAAATCTGACCACGGGATGACGCATTGCGGCGTCGCTGCGTTATGACACGGCACTCAAATCCGTGACAGCCATCACCGCTCCGCGTGCACCTTCCGGGGTGACCATGGCAGGCTCAATCCGTTTCAACATCCTCCAGCCTGACTCCGTGACCGGCGAGCAGGCTGCTGCGAGCCTGCTCGATGCGGCGCCGGAAGCGCGGATCGTGCTCGAGACGATAGTCGAACCAGTCGTCTTCTGATTCGAAGCCGATCAATACGCCTGCCGGTTTGCCGTGCCGCGTGATGACAATCTCCTGCGTCTCGGCCTCGCGAAGGTAGCGAGACAAGTCATCCTTCATTTCGGAGAGGGGGACTTCCTTCACTCCGGATTTCCGAACTGTGCGAGCCATGGGTCGGCCTCCGATTTCGCGACAATCGCCAATATTTCGACGGTCGTGCGAGAGACGTCGAAGAACACCCTGATCTCTCCCACCCGCAGCCTGTATTGCGGGTGGCGCAATCCTCGCAATCGCTTGATCCGGCTGCGACTCGTCTTCTCCGGCTGGTGTCGCAGATGCGTTTCGAGTGCCTTGCGCAGGGTCGCGCGAACGTCCGCCTTCAGCCTCCTGAGGTCTTCGACGGCTTCGGGGGCCAGGACGATCGCGAAGGGCATTCTGGCCAGATCATAGCCAGTTTCGCGGCGTGGTCAAATGGCGGATTCTCGGCTGAATTTGCCGGCTTCATGGCAGAACCTGACCGCCGGCTGCATTCCCCGCCCGAAGATCGCCGGCGAAAATAGAGTCAAGAAAGTCTTTCGGATCGCCTCCCTCTCGATCGTCTGTGTACTGAGGGGTTACGTGATCAGTCGGACGGGCGCTCGCGATTCGTTCGCGCGTGGACGACTGGTCGGGGCTTCAGCCGCGCAGAACGATGAACGCCCAACCGCCATGAGCAAAGCAGGATCAGGGCGGTCACCACTGTCGGTGCAAGGGCGGCGCCAAGACGGCCACAGCCGTGCAGCATGCCCTGCGCCGAGCCGCGGCGGTCAGTCTTGATCCAGCGGCCGATGACGGCGGACGAGATCGGATACACGGCAGACTCACCCGTGCCGACGAGGAGCCGCGCCATGACCAGCGTGGCCAGCCTCCGACGAGCCCGGTCGCGATGGTGCCGATTCCCCACAATACACCGGAGAGCGCGAGTCCAAATCGAGAGCCGATCGCATCGGCCAGCCGTCCGCCGACGATCATGAAGCAGGCATAGGTGATCGAGAACGCGGAAAAGGCTGAACCGAGCGAAGTGTTGCTGAGGCCGAGTTCCTTTAGGCCCGCATCTTGAGAGAGATGAATTCGGTTCAACAACGTTGAAGTTGGAGCTGGACGTCGTCGCACTTTGGACGAACCAAAGGCTTCTCGCCCAGCGACCCGGTCAAATCGATCCCGCCATGTTGGCGCGCTTCATGGCAACCGACCGGGCATCATTCGCACCATTGCGCCGGCGGCGGGACTGTCTCGTGTCATGATTTGAGCAACCCTGCTGTGCCTGTCGCGGGCTGGTGTCCGGGCCGCCTCAGGCAACGAGCGCCAGTGCCGGCTCGAGCACGGGCCGGCGAATCCCGGTACGAGAGCGTACCAGCTCCAGCACCGATGAAGACACACCGATATAGGCTGCGGCGATCTCGTGCCCAAGATGCTTCAGCGCGGGCCCGGCGCGCGTCACGGGACATCCGTTTGCCGCGATGACGTGCTTGAAGATGCGAGGAGGCATGACGCCCAGATATTGTGAGATGCCGTTCGCCGTTCCGAACTCCTGGCAGCCCAGGATCAGCTGGGCAACGATGCAACGCCGAGTGCTGGCGTCGAGATCCCGATCGCAGCCGAAACGGGAAGCCTCCCAGATTGACTCGCATGCGGGCAATTCGTTGTCGACGAGATGCGGCCATAACGATTTGACCATGTAGGGTCGCGTCGTCGGAATCAGGCGGGTCGTTCCGAGCGCGTGACCTTGATCGTCAATGGTCAAAATGTAGGTAGCAGCCGGCGTGTCGAATTCATCGTACTCGAGCTGCCGATAGCTTGGCACATTCCAGCCTTGGCGTTCGACGAACATTCTGTAACGGAGCCGATGGTGTGATACCCAGGCTTCGCCATGCCGATGGATCGTCTCCCAGGTGATCGCTACGGTACGCATACGATTGATCCAGCCGCAAGCAGACGACGCTCATGGCAAGTTATCCGATCGTGATGAGGCCAAGGAAACTACCTAATCGAGTAGGTTCAGATCGGGCCAATTGGCTTGGGCCAACCTGTTTGTCGGACTCTCGCAGTCGCGGTTCCTCCGGTGGAAAGCGGCGGCCGGCAAAGGACGAAGCGTCTTCGAGACTACACGCAAAGGTTGTATTGAACCGAAGGCTGGCCTACCGTTCGGCAGAGCCTCTTGAGTTGATCTCGAACGCGGAAGGTGGCGTCGGAAGGAGACCCGTGCGGCGGAGCTGGTTTTGGCGCAATGAGGGCCCGTTCTCGACAGCATCTGCGGTCAGAATACGGGATACGCAATGCAGAATCCGCGGTTTCGCAGATCGCAATCGACCACGCAGGATATCTTAAAAAGGCGTGAAAGCGTCTCTACTACAAGATGAACGCGGATTGTGATGCGCCATTTGCACGAAAATGCCCGAAATGATACTATAATCGTTTGGAGCATGGGACTTTAGGTCTGGCCTACGGCTTTTCCGCGTCCCGCGCAGTCTCGGACAATGTGGTTGCGGAGTCGCTTGAGCTGCGACGAACGAAAAGCAATCCCTCATGGCCAATCCCACCGGGGACAAGAACGCCATATCGGGCCGGCGTCTTGAGGCGCAAAATGGACCTCTTCAGCTTCATCGAATGCTCGAATCAAACGCGATCGCTGTCGGCGCTGTTCGAGCTCCTGGTCAATTGTGCGAGCGACGAAGGATTCAGTCAAGTTGCCTACGGCGCGCTGACCTTTACGGAGGCAGTTCGTCTTCCAAACCATCCGCCGCCTGCGGTGGCGATGAATTTTCCGTCGCATTGGTGCGATCGCTATTTCGAACGCAAGTACTACGAAATCGATCCGGTCGTGCGCCGGACGCCGACATTTTCCGGGCCCTTTGCGTGGGACGAACTCGGAAGTCGTTGCCAGCTGCAAGCCGGCGAGCAACTGGTGTTGGATGAGAGTCGAGAGGCGGGTTTGAGGAACGGCGTTAGCGTGCCGTTATTCGGCCCTCTCGGACGCGTCTCCGTCGTGTCTTTTGCATCGAGGCACGACGATGTCGAGCCTGCGTTGCGAATGAGCCGTCTCAACGCGCTTGCCTGGCAGTTTCACGTGGCGTTTGGCGAGATGAATCCGCGCCTCAAGCAAGACTGCAGCCAGATCGAACTGTCGGATCGGGAGCGAGATTGCCTGCGGTGGATCGCAGAGGGCAAATCGTCATGGGATGTCGGCATGATCCTGAAGATCAGTGACAACACCGTCAATTTTCACGTCAAGAATGTGATGAAGAAGCTCAAGACGACCAACCGGACCATGGCGATCATCAAAGCGATTCGTCTCAATCTGATCGAACTTCCTGGAGGCTCGGAGTCGTCGTTTCCAATGTAGTCTGCCGATGATGTGGCCGAGGCAACCGTGGTGCCCCATCTATTTCGAAAGACGCTGGCTTGCGACTTCTGAGCGCCAACTTGCTTCTCCTGGCGGTGCTGGAGCATGCGACGGGCTGCAAGCCTGTCGGCCGCCAACGAGGTCCCGCGGTCCTTCGACATCAGGCCGTCTCGAGCGGCAAGCCTTCTGCTGTTTTTCGGGGCGGCGGTTCCGCTTTGGCCATGACGATTCCCGAGATCGCAATCAGCAATGTGCCGGCGAAGCCGGCCATGTCTGGGGCTTCTCCCCAAATGGCCCACCCAATGAGAAGGCTCCAGGCGACAGTCCCGTAGTCGTAGATGGCGAGCTGAGAGGCTCGTGCCCGCCGAAAGGCGGCCGCCATCAGGCACTGGGCGAGCCCGCCAAGAATGCCTGTCGCCAACAGCGCCGGTACATCCGATCTCGCGGGCCAGGTCCAATGTGGAAGCGAGAGTGCAAGACCTGCCAGGGTACACCATGCGTGGAAATAGAAGCTGATCGCAACGGGACTCTCGGTGCTCACAATCGACTTCATCGAAGCGTAAGCGCAGGCGAAGAGTATCGCCGACGCAATGCCGGCCGCCATACCCGGAGCGGACGGGTTCCGGGCAAAACCACAGATCACGGCCACCCCGCAGAAGCCGAGCAGGGCGACAAGGACGCGCCTCCATGACACCTGCTCGCCAAGCACCCAGACAGCGATCCCGAGCATGACGATCGGCCAGGCATAGGCAAGCGTTACCGCCGTGCCCAGCGGCAGCCGCGTTACTGTCCAGAAGAAAGAAAGCGTGCCTGCCACGCCGAACAACCCTCTGATCGAGTGTCCGAGAAACCGCGTGGTGCGCAGTCCCCCATCCTCGCGGACGAAACAGAGAAGCGGCACGATGATCAGAAACGCAGAGACGCTTCGCCACAGAAAGATTGTCGGAATGTCGTAGCGCTGACCCAGCCCCTTGACGATTCCATTCATCAACGCAAACGCGACGCTGCCTCCCAGCATCAGCACGATGGCCGTCGAACTCGGACGCTCGTCTCGCTCGCGATACCGAGATTTGCTCATGGTTGTCGAAATCGTCGATGCCATGGATGTGGCAAAGGGCCAAGCACGATGCTGGCCGGCTCGCTATCTATCCCGACAGCAAGCGATCGAAAACCTACCTGATCGGGTAGCGCCGGAACTGGACTCCCGCGCGCCGCGCACAAGGATGCGCTCATCATTCCGGAAAGACCTCGATCGTGTGAAGTGTCAGCGATAGTGTTCGCGCGAAAGTGAAGCACACGCGGCGATTCCCAGAAGTGTTATTCTCGTGCACCGCCGGCTGATGATGTCGGCGGAATATGATCTCGCCAGCGACGAGACCCTACCTGGGTTGATAGTTGCTCTCGCCTCGGCTTGCCGCCATCCTTTCGAGCATCATCGATCAAAGGAGCGACCACCATGACGCTCACAGGCTCGCCGCGCTTTTTGATGTGCCCTCCGCGCCATTTTGCAGTGACCTATTCGATCAATCCTTGGATGAATCCTGAGGAATGGACCAAACAGGCCAGTGCCCTTTCACGTGCGGCCGAGGTCGAGTGGCGATCACTCAAGTCGCTGCTCGAGCAACGCGGCGCCGTCGTCGATCTCATGATCCCGATTCTCGGCCTTCCGGACCTGGTGTTTACCGCGAACGCGGCCGTCGTGGTCGATGGCAAGGCGCTGCTCGCCCGTTTTCGACATCGGGAGCGCCAGCGCGAGGAGCCGCATTTCGCTGCTGCTTTCGAATCGTTGGTCGAACGCAATATCCTGAAGTCCTGCGTGGCTCTTCCGGCGGGCGTCGTCCTGGAAGGGGCCGGCGACTGCATCTGGGATCCGCACCGGGAATTGTTCTGGATGGGGTTCGGACCTCGATCCTCGCGGCAAGCCGCGCCGATCGTCGAAGCGACCTTTGCGGCCGAGACGGTCAGCCTGGAGCTGGTCGACCCCCGATTCTATCATCTCGATACGGGCTTCAGCGTCCTCGCCGATGGCGATATCATGTACTTCAAGCGTGCGCTCTCGCCGAATTCGCTGCGTGCGCTCCATGACCATGTGAATGCAGGCGACCGGATCGAGGTCGATGAAGATGACGCCTGCAACATGAGTCTGAACGGAATCCGGATTGGCAGGACACTGATCCTTTCTGGCTGCAGTCCGAAACTCAGGAACCAGCTCGCCGATCGCGGCTACTCGGTGTCGGTGACCTCCTTGTCCTCCTTCCTGCGCAGCGGTGGCTCGGCATACTGCCTCACGCTGAGAACGGACCTGACGTCGGACAGTCGATCGCCTTCGTCGCAGTTCAAGCCCGCGTTGAATGGGCAGGGCCATGCGGATGAGCCGGGCGGCCGCGCGCACAAGTCCGCGCATTGACGGTTCACAAGCCGGCCTCGTGACAGGACGCCGCAAGGCGGCGCGAAATGTGAAGGAAGCTTCCATGAACATCGGTGTCTTGAAGGAAGTCAAGCAGCATGAGCGGCGTGTTGCGCTGTTGCCAATCCACGCGCAGACCCTTTCGGGGCTTGGTCACAGCGTCTATGTCGAATTCGGCGCCGGCGAGGGAGCAGGCTTCACCGACGTGGAATATCAGGCCAGTGGTGCGAAGCTCGTAGTGAAGGACGAGGTCCTGAGCCGATCGCGACTTTTGCTCAAGGTCAAGGCGCCGCTCCGGTCGGAGTATGATGACTATGCCCCGCACCACATCCTGTTCACGTATCTGCACTTCGACGAGAACATCCCAGCAGAAGACCTCTCCGACCTCGTCGGCCGGGGTTTCACCGGAATAGCTTACGAATGGGTCGGAAGCGCCGGTCAATATCCATTGCTTGAACCGATGAGCCGGCTCACAGGCTATCTCTTCGCCCAGAAATCGCTGGAGCTCTGCGCGACGGAAAAAGGCATCTTCTGCCCCCGCAACGAGAGCATTCTTCCCGGAGGGAGGGCGCTAATCATTGGGTGCGGCAATATCGGGCTGTCCGCATTCAAATACCTGTCCGATCTCGGAATTCCCTTGACTTTGGTGGTCACCAAAGGGAGCGAGGATTTCAATCGGAAGGCAAATCAGCGCTTCGGGACCGCGGGCGTCGACTATCTGCGGACGACCGGGAGCGATCTGGTCGTCATGGACAACAAGGATCCGTATCGTACCAAAGACGCGATTGCTTCAGTCCTGGCGGAGACCGACATCGTCCTCAACTGCGCGGTGCGCCGCGCCGAACTGTCAAAGACGAAAATGGAGTACCTGATCGATCGGGCCATGGTGCGGGTCATGCAGCGAGGCAGTATCGTCTGCGACTGTACGGCCTGCGACCAGGACATGATCGAAACGTGCACGTCGTCGGCCTCGCTTTATCATTCGTACCGTGAACACGATGTCGTGCATTACAATTGCGATCATATCCCGGCGATGGTTGCGAACACGGCAACGCGGCTGCTCACGGCGAGAACCTTTGTCTATGTTCGGCAGATTGCGGATCTGGGATCCGTTCAAGCCGCCAGCGCGGATGACAATCTACGAAACGGAATTTGCTGTTGCGCCAGCCATCTCACTCATGAGCTGTCGGCGCGGAAGAAGGGCCTGCCGTACCGGCGGCTCGGCGACGTCCTTGAGACGCTACCGACGGCGGCCTGAGCAACCGGATCCTGCCGAGATGGTGGAGGCTTCAATGGAGCATGACGCCAAGCATAAACCATGGCTGCTGATTCCAGGACCGGTCAGCATCTGTGATGCGGTTCACCGGGCGATGCTTGAAGACCACTCCGCGGGCGAGCCGGAGATGATCGCGGCGCTCCGAGCGGCGCGAGGCTATCTCGCCGAGCTTGCCAATGCCGTAGGGTGGGGGACCGCCATTCCGTTTCCGGGAAGTGCCACCTATGCCAACGAAGCTGTGATCCGCACTTTCGTCCCGCAAGGCGGCCGCTTGCTGGTCCACACCAACGGAGCATACGGCGACTGGCTTGTCGCCATGTGCAGACGCATGGAGATGCCTCATGAAGTTCTGAGGACGGCACCAGCCCGGCCGCCTTCGCACGACGAGTTTTGTCGGGCTCTCACGGTCAACTCCGACATCACCCACGTCATGATGGTTCACGTCGAGACGAGCAGCGGATTGATCAATCCGATCGAGATGGTTGCGGAGCTGTGCAGAAGCCATCGCAAGGCGTTGCTTGTCGACGCGGTAGCCTCGTTCGGCGCCCTCCCAATCGATATGAGGAAGCTCAACATAGAGGCACTGGTTCTCTCATCGAACAAATGTGTCGAAGGACCGCCCGGTCTGGCCTGGGTGATTTGCGATCGTGCGGCGCTTGACCGCTCTGCGGGGAATGCGAGCTCGCTAAGCTTCGATCTTTGGGACCAGCACGAGACCGTGGATCGAACAGGCTGCTTCCGGTTCACGCCGCCGACGCATGCGATCCGTGGCGCCTACGCTGCGCTGCAGGTTCATCAGGAGGAGGGAGGCTCAGCCGCGAGGTTGCGGCGATATCGAACCAATTGGCTTCGCTTGGTCGGCGACATGCGCAGGCTTGGTTTCGAAAGCCTCCTTGCCGACGCCCATGCCGCGCCAATCGTTGCCACGTTCCATGAGCCGCACGATGAGCACTATGATTTCCGCAAGATGTACGATGGGATGGCGGCCAACGGCTTCATCATCGTGCCTGGCCGATTGGCCGTCCCGGACACGTTTCGGATAGGGTGCATCGGCGCATTGCCGGAGCAGGCGATGTCGCTTGCCGTGCGAACCATCCGCGACGTCCTGAATGACATGGGTGTGCGTCGATTTGGCCCCCTCGAGCGCCGCCAGGCCGAAACGGCGGAACAGCTGATGTAGCCGCTGGGAGGATGCCCCCCAATCCTGTCGCATGCGGCGTACGGGCGATCTTGGCAGCCGGTCCGGCAGTGGTAGTACGCGCGTGTAGGCGACCAAATCGGGCTATTTGGCCACCGTCATCGGCTGCGATGTCGATGGAGGCTCGGCCAGTGAACCGTCAACCGAAAGCACGGGGCTCGATTGCCGGTTGAGCAAGGCCAGATGTTCGGACTTCACTGGTCAAGCCCCCATCGATAATCAAGGTCTGGCCCGTTATGAATGCGGATCGCGGGCCGGCGAGAAACAGCACGGCCTCCGCAACATCGCTCGGGCGTCCGATACGCCGCAAAGGGTGCTGTGCCGCGGCCTCCGCGATCAGTTCGCTCACATCCCGTCCGGGATTGGCTTCGGAGAGCGAGCGGCGTAGCAGATCCGTGTCGATATATCCGGGGGCAACCGCGTTCACGCGAACTCCGCTCGGGGCGTGATCGACGGCGAGACTTCTCGCCAGGGCCGTCAAAGCGGACTTGGCAACGATGTAGGCGGTCCGTCCCGGGGTTGCCGTTACGGCCCAGATCGAGGATATCAGTACGATTGCTCCATCGCCTCGCGCGGCAAGAAATGGCAGGGCTGCTCGCGCAGCAAGAAATGGACCGCGCAGATTCAATCCGAGGCACGCATCCCAGTCCGAACCCGAGGTGGTGAACGTTGATCCGCGAAAAGCCCTACCTGCACAGCACACCAGAATATCGAGACCGCCGTTCCATTTGACCGCTGACGCGATTGCCGCGCCGATGTCATCCTCACGGTTGACGTCCGCCTTCACGGAACGGATTGCTCTTCCGTTGGCCTCCGC
>NZ_JAFAVV010000711.1 GCF_019242285.1 Bradyrhizobium sp. | reverse complement strand
ACGGCACCCAGCAGGTCTCGTCCAACATCACCGACGTGCAGCGCGGCGCCACCGAGACCGGCTCGGCCTCGTCCCAGGTGCTGTCGGCGGCGCAGACGCTGTCCGGCGACTCCGGCCGGCTGAGGGATGAAGTCGACAGGTTCCTGGGCACCGTGAGGGCCGCCTAGGCGGCGACTGACAGCGAGCGATGCGTCCGGCCGCGGGGTGTGCGATGAGCGATGTCGTCCATCTGTTCTGGCAGCAGGCCGGTGGTGCTCCGCCAAAGCCCCGGAGCGAGATGGCGATCGCCGTCGACTCCGTCTTGACCGGTAGCTTGCAGCTTTCTCTCGCAGCGGCGAGGCTCGTGGAGCGGTTCGATGCCATCGATGCACTGATCGACGCTCTTGACGATGGGGAGCTTCGAGAAGTGCTCAGGAAGCTGATGACGTCTCAGCGCCAACAGCTCAGCACGTCGATCCTGGTCCTGAAGGCAAACATCAAAGGCCTGTCACAATCCTGAATCCATCGCGCGCAGGTGATATCCACGCGTGTTCCGCCTGCGATGAACGGAACAGGTACCAACGTGGAACGTCGCCATTCCCTGTCTGCGGGTGATGTCTTCGCATCTCCGGTGCATTGGCCGCGACAGACTATTGTCAGAGCACGGGGATTTGCCGTCATCGCGATTGTCGACAAGCCCGGTAAAAACTGTGGACGTGGCGGTGGAAAAAATGCTCTCGAACACCTCGAAGAACTGAGCCGATCCCTCAACCGACGGCGATCATGCACGCGGGGGTGCAGAAACGGAGTGCGCAGGTGTAGGAATGAATCATCTGGCTGCTGTCGAGATTCGTCGTCACTAGCAGATGGGCAGAGAGGATGGACCGATGATCAACAAGACTGCCGCGGGCGGAGCAGGCGGAACCTCGACCGGCCGAAAGTCCTTGGAAGGCCTGCCGATCGCAGCCCTGAATGAGCTTGCTGGCAGTCACGCCAAACCGCCGCGCAAGGAGGGCTTGCTACACAGCACCGTCGCCTCGGGCTCGGCGCCTATCGCGAGATGGCGCGGCGTCTGCATGAGTTCTGGCTCGAGCTCGCCAAGCTTCCGCCGGGCGCGGACGAGACATCCGACGCCGGTACGGCGATCCAGTAGCGCGCCGAAGGCGGCGCGGCCTGAGGCTCCGCTCAGGATCAGGGCTTGATCTTCATCAAGGGCCGCATCGCCGATGCGGCCCTTGGCGCGTCACCGCCGAGCCGCTCCGTGAAACCACGCCCGGGGAACTACCGGGCGTGGAATTAACGAGGTGCAAGCATAACGTGACTAGGACTTCGCGGCGGAGAGGGGGACTTCGGCGCGCCGCGATGTGCCGCTTGGACTCCTGGAGGCCATGGGCAGCAGAGATTGAAAATGGCGATTGCAGCGTCGCGCCTGTTCGGGATGAATATCGGTCGCAAGATCTATGCGCTGATCGGCCTCAGCTTCATGGGCGTCCTCGGTCTTGCCATTCTCGATTCGGGTGAGCTCGGATCGAGCCTGAAGCAGCAGAAGCAGCTCGAGCTCAAGCACCTGACCGAGCTCGCGATCAGCATCATCAAGGAAGAGCACGCCGCCGCGCAGAAGGGTGACATCGCCGAGGCCGTCGCGCAACAGCGGGCACTGGCGCGGACCTCGGCGCTGCGCTACGGCAACAACGACTATTTCTTCATCACCGACATGACGCCTCGCATGCTGATGCACCCGATCTCGGCGCAGCTCGTCGGCAAGGACCTGACCGACAACAAGGACCCCAACGGCAAGCGTCTGTTCATCGAGATGGTCGACGTTGTTCGGAGCAGCGGCAGCGGCTTCGTCCGTTATTTCTGGCCGAAGCCCGGCTCCGACAAGCCGCAGCCGAAACTCACCCATGTGTCCGGCTTCGCGCCATGGGGATGGGTGATCGGCACCGGCGTCTATATCGACGATCTGGACGCCCAGACCTGGTCGTCGACCAGGCGATCCCTGCTGGTCGCGGCGCTCGTGCTGCTGGTCACGCTCGCGGTCTCGGGGTTCCTGGCGCGGCGCATCACGGGTCCCTTGCACAGCATGACGGCCGTGATGAAGGAAATCGCCGGCGGCAGGCTCGATCTCGCGGTCCCCGGCGTCGGCCGCAGTGACGAGATCGGCGAAATGGCCGAGGCGGTCGAGGTGTTCAAGAGCAATGCTGTCGCGCGGCTCGCGCTCGAATCCGAGCACAACGAGACCGAAGCCCGCGCCGCGGGGCGGCGAAGGGCGGACATGCACAAGATGGCCAATGATTTCGAGGAGGCCATAGGCAAGATCGTCGCGACGGTATCATCCGCGTCGTCCCAGCTCGAATCCTCAGCCTTCAGCCTCACGGCCACGGCCGAGCGCGCGGAGGGGCTCGCGAGCAAGGTCGCTTCCGCTTCCGAGCAGGCCTCCAGCAACGTGCAGTCGGTGGCGTCGGCGACCGAGGAGCTTTCCTCCTCGGTGAGCGAAATCAGCCGGCAGGTGCAGCAATCGGCCCGAATCGCAGGCGAGGCCGTCGACCAGGCCCGGGCCACCAATGATCGTGTCGGCGAATTGTCCAAGGCTGCAACGAGGATCGGCGACGTGATCGAGCTGATCAACAACATCGCAGGTCAGACCAACCTCTTGGCGCTGAACGCCACCATCGAGGCGGCCCGCGCCGGCGAGGCCGGCCGCGGCTTCGCGGTGGTGGCTGCCGAGGTGAAGGCGCTTGCCGAGCAGACCTCCAAGGCGACCGACGAAATCGGCCAGCAGATCGCGAGTATCCAGGCCGCGACGGCGGACTCGGTGAGCGCGATCCGGCAGATCTCGGGGACCATCGAGCAGCTGTCCGAGATATCCGCGACGATCGCGGCCGCGGTGGAGGAGCAGGGTGCCGCGACGCAGGAAATCTCCCGCAACGTCCAGCACGCTTCGCAGGGCACCCAGCAGGTGTCGGCCAACGTCGTCGACGTGCAGCGTGGCGCCAGTGAGACCGAATCGGCTTCGTCGCAGGTGCTGACGGCGGCGCAGTCGCTGTCCGGCGAGAGCAACCGGCTGCGGCAGGAGGTTGGCCGCTTCCTCGATTCGGTGCGCGCCGCCTGAGGCCGCCGGACATTCGATCGCCCGCGTCAGGAGGATCGCCAGCCCGCCGCGGCCATTCTGACCATCCGACTGAGGCGCGCACCCACGGAATTGTTCCCGCGCAACTTGACCGCTTCCAGCACGTGGACGATGTGCTTGTGGTCGCTTGGAATGCTGTTGATTTCGGCCTCGGTCGCGGCTTCCACGCCCGCCATCGTCTTGTGCAACCGAACCCCCCAATCGGAGCCGTCGAGATCGATATGTTCCCTCATTGCCTTGTCGGCCGCATGGATCTCCGCGAGAATTTCCTTTGCCGGCAAGATGCGATTGCACTTCAACGCATCGATCAGCATGAGCCGCTTCTCGTCGATCTGATCGAGGGCCATGGAGACGGCCAGGGCGTAGGGTGTGGCGGCGATTGTCGGCGCGGCCCTGCTCCTGGCAGGCCTCGTCGCGAGGAGGATCAGCTGCCAGGGCTTCTCCAGTCTCTTGGCGATGACGGCAAGCGCGAACGGCGCGATGTCGCCGCGTTTTGCCTGCAACCTGTTCAACAGATCGAGTATCCGGGCGAGCTGATCCTTCTCCAGCGCTGCAATCTTCGGCGGCAGCGCTCGAGCGAAATCGGCAAGCTCCTGCCGCGCGTGGATGACCCGGAGCATTTTCGTCAAATCGTCGAACGTGGCCCGCGAAGTCGTATAGATATCGAGGCCTGCGCGCACGGTGGCAGGGCCGTCCCCGGCCTTCAATACGCCGTCCAGATAGGCGACGACCTTGTTCTGGAATGCGGCCGCAATTCGCCGGGCTTCGGACTGGTTGTTGGCGACAATGAATTTCCCGATAGTTGCGACGTACTCGTCGGCCATGCGCGGCAGCAGCTTCTCGGTCATCAGACCCCAAATGGGTCCGAGCGATCCGCGCGCGATCTGCCCGCTATTGACGCGCTCTGGTGGAATGTTCACCAGAACCGGCTCCAACGGCTCGAAGAAGTAGCGCGACGGATTGCCGACGCGGTAGTGGCTCTCCCCCGTGTTGCGGAGCTCGGCGCGCAGGGCCGCAATCATCTCCTGTGAATGAGGCACGTCCTGGCCCAGGAGATGCAGCCGTTCGAGTTCGGCGAGCAGACGGCTTCGCGCTTGCTGCGTCAGTTGCTGCAGATACTGTTTCAGGTGATCGGTTGCGTCGTTCGGCCGGGTCATTGTCGCGAATGTCTTTCGACTCCTTTCCTCGGGGAATCACGAGGTGGACGTTGGCATTGTCCTCTACAGTCGATTAGAAAATTCGAACAAAGTTGATCTGTTCCGTGGCCCCCGGCTCACCTCGCCGCGGGACCGACGGTCTTACAATGCAGCGACAATGATTGTCGGGCGCTGCTTAACGGCATGCGAAGAGCGGCGCTCATCCGTATTCACGCGGGACGCTCGATAGGCACCGCGACGGCTCGTTATTGCATCGGGCGTAGGCGCGTCTTCCGCCGATCGGAATTCGCAGTGAACTGCCGTCGCGGGTGGTCGTCGAAGACGGGATCACGTGCCGCCAAGCTCAGGCCGCCGGGTATCGGGGAAGTGAAGGTAAGCCCTGCTGACGGATGTTGGCGGGTTGGCCGGATTCAGGTAAATGGCATAAGTGAACTGGCGGCGTTGGCCGCCGGTCGTGCCTTGGGAAAAGCCTGTTTCATGGTCGCACTGGTCCGCATCGCGCTGAGCCGACCCTATACCTTCGTCGTGCTGGCGCTGTTGCTCCTGATCATCGGACCGCTCGCGGCGCTGCGCACGCCGACCGACATCTTCCCCGACATCCGCATCCCCGTGATCGGCGTGGTCTGGCAATATACCGGGCTGCCGCCGGACCAGATGTCGGGCCGCATCACCACCCCGTTCGAGCGGGCGCTGACCACGACGGTCAACGACATCGAGCACATCGTCGCCAACTCCTATAACGGCTTCGGCATCGTCAAGATCTTCTTCCAGCCGAATGTCGACATCCGCACCGCCAACGCCCAGGTCACCGCGATCTCGCAGACCCTTCTCAAGCAGATGCCGCCGGGCGCAACTCCGCCGCTGATCCTGAACTACTCGGCCTCGACCGTGCCGATCATCCAGGTCGCGCTGTCCGGTGACGGGCTGACCGAGCAGAATCTCGCCGACATCGGCATCAACCAGCTCCGCACGCCGCTCGTGACGGTGCCGGGGGCCGCCATTCCCTATCCGTTCGGCGGCAAGCAGCGCCAGATCCAGATCGATCTCGATCCGACCGCGCTGCAGGCACGGGGGCTCTCCGGCCAGGACGTCGCCAATGCGCTCGCCGCGCAGAACCTGATCACGCCGGTCGGCACCCAGAAGATCGGCGAATTCGAGTACAACATCCAGCTCAACAACTCGCCGCTTCGGATCGCTGAGCTCGGCGACCTGCCGATCAAGACCGTCAACGGCGCCATGGTCTATGTCCGTGACGTCGCCAGCGTGCGCGACGGCAACCCGCCGCAGACCAATATCGTCCACGTCAACGGCAACCGCTCGGTCCTGATGATGGTGCTGAAGGCCGGCGCGATCTCGACCCTCGACATCATCGCCGGCATCAAGCAGAAAGTGATCGACGTCAAGGACACGCTGCCGGACGCGCTCAAGATCGCTTTCATCGGCGATCAATCGCTGTTCGTGCGCGGCGCGATCGGCGGCGTCGCCAACGAAGGCGTGATCGCAGCCCTGCTCACCAGCGTCATGATCCTGCTGTTCCTCGGGAGCTGGCGCTCCACCGTCATCATCGCGGTGTCGATCCCGTTGTCGGTGCTCGGCGCCATCGTCATGCTGTCGGCGATCGGCGAGACGCTCAACATCATGACGCTCGGCGGGCTCGCGCTCGCGGTCGGCATCCTGGTCGACGACGCCACGGTGACGATCGAGAACATCAACTACCATCTGGAGCAGGGCAAGCCGGTCGAGCAGTCGATCCTGGACGGCGCCAACCAGATCGTGACGCCGGCGTTCGTTTCGCTGCTGTGTATCTGCATCGTGTTCGTGCCGATGTTCTTTTTGCAGGGCGTCGCGCGCTTCCTGTTCGTGCCGATGGCCGAAGCCGTGATGTTCGCGATGATCTGGTCGTTCATCCTGTCGCGCACACTGGTGCCGACCATGGCGAACTATCTGCTGCAGGCGCATGTCCATCACGAGGGCGAGCCGCCGAAATCGCGCAATCCGCTGGTCTGGTTTCAGCGCGGCTTCGAGAAGCGGTTCGAGCGCATTCGCAGCGGCTATCACAACCTGCTGGGTCTCGCGCTGGCGCATCGCATGGTGTTCGTCGCGGTCTTTCTTTGCGTGGTCGGTGCCT
>NZ_JAFAVV010000486.1 GCF_019242285.1 Bradyrhizobium sp. | reverse complement strand
CAGCACCTTACCGAGGCGGCCGACCAGCGGCATCATGTCGGGGGTCGCGATGCAGCGGTCGAAATCGATGTTACCCGCCTGCACCTTCTCGACCAGGTCCTCGGCGCCGACCACGTCGGCACCGGCGGCCCTGGCCTCGTCCGCCTTGGCGCCGCGCGCGAACACACCGACGCGCAGGGTGCGGCCGGTGCCGTTCGGCAGCAGCACCACGCCACGGACCATCTGGTCGGCATGGCGGGGATCGACGCCGAGATTGATCGCGACCTCGATGGTCTCGTCGAACTTCGCCTTGGCCCGTTCCTTGACCATCTTGATGGCATCCGCGAGCGGATAGAGCTTCTCGCGGTCAACGCCTTCACGGGCCTTCTTCAAACGCTTTCCGATCGACATGGCGCCTTACCCCGCAACGTCCAGACCCATCGAGCGGGCCGAGCCCTCGACCATCTTCATGGCCGCTTCGACGGTGTCGCAATTGAGATCCTTCATCTTCTTCTCGGCGATCTCGCGCACCTGCGCTTTCGTCACCGAGCCGGCCTTGTCGCGGCCCGGCGCCTTGGAGCCGGACTGGATCTTGGCCGCCTGCTTGAGGAAGTAGGACATCGGCGGCGTCTTCATCTCGAAGGTGAAGGAACGGTCCGCGTAGATGGTGATGACCACCGGGATCGGGGTGTTCTTCTCTTCCTTGGCGGTCTGGGCGTTGAACGCCTTGCAGAATTCCATGATGTTGAGACCGCGCTGACCAAGCGCGGGACCGATCGGGGGCGAGGGATTCGCGGCCCCGGCCGGCACCTGCAATTTCAGGAAACCGGTCACTTTCTTTGCCATGTCTCACTCCTGTTGGCCGGTGGTGAAGCCGGCGGGTTCAGGTTCCGTGGTGCGGCAGAAAGCGGCTGGCAACCGCCCTCTCCTCCCACGACCTCTTCATGGCGCGAAGCCTCGCGGCTTCACGCCGTTTCCGGTCAGCCGACTTTCTCGACCTGACCGAATTCCAGTTCGACCGGCGTCGCGCGGCCGAAGATCGAGACCGCGACCTTGACGCGCGAGCGCGCCTCGTCGATCTCCTCGACCACGCCGGAGAACGAGGCGAACGGCCCGTCGGCCACCCGCACGTTCTCGCCGATCTCGAACGACACCGACGCCTTCGGCCGCTCCACGCCCTCCTGCACCTGGTGCAGGATGCGCATCGCCTCGGCCTCCGAGATCGGCATCGGCTTGTTTTCCGCGCCGAGGAAGCCCGTGACCTTCGGCGTGTTCTTGATGAGGTGGAAGGCCTCATCCGTCAATTTCATCTTCACCAGCACATAGCCCGGGAAGAACTTGCGCTCGGCGTCGATCTTGCGCCCGCGGCGCACCTCGGTGACCTTCTCGGTCGGCACCAGCACCTGCTCGAACAGTTCCTCCAGCCCGCGCTGCTTGGCCTGCTCGCGGATCGATTCCGCGACCTTCTTCTCGAAATTCGAGTAGGCGTGGACGATGTACCAGCGCTTGTCGGTGGTTTGAATTGCGGCAGTAACCATCAGTGGATGCCCAGAACGGTGGTGACCAGGACGCGGATGATCTGATCCGCGGCGAAAAAGAACACGGACGCCAATGCGACCATCACGAACACCATGATGGTCGTGATGGTGGTCTCGCGACGGGTCGGCCAAGTGACCTTGGCGGTCTCCGAGCGCACTTCCTGCAGGAATTTGAACGGGCTGAAAGCCATCGGGGTTCCGCGTCCGTCGCCAGACGATTACTGTGACTAAAGGAAATCCAAACAAGGGTCCGCGCCGACGCCCAACCCTCTCGCCTAAGAAGGATGAGCCGGAATACGGGCTCGGATGTTTGGGGATGCATGAGGCCGCGCCGGATATCCGCTTTGGGCGGGCCGGCTGCGAGTGCGGGTTATGTACTGCCGGAAGCGGACGAGGTCAAGGTGGGGGCGCCGGATGACACGCGGCGAATTGGTCAAGAGGTCGGAAATCTGACGGCCCCTGCGCAGGGCCGGCGCGCCGCCCGCTTCCAAATCGGCGCCGCGTCCTCAAATCGATCTCAACCGCCGCCGCAGTTCATCCGTGTCGACGCGATATTCCCAGTAATCGATCAACACAGCGCGGTTGAGCTCAATGAAGCGCTGCACGCTCTCGAGCAACGCCGCGGGAGCAACTTTCCCGCCATCACGGCGCCATCGGCAATCGCAATGGACGCGGTTTCGCTTCGCGGATCGATACTATCCGGCGGATCAATGGCCAGCTCGACCCGCGCGGCGTGCTGCGTGCTGCCCTTTGGCGAAATAAAGATCGTGTTGTCAACGCCAGTTATGTTCTTGCGGTAAGAAACCATCTCTTCGAGCAGCTCCTCCTCGGCCAGAGCATCGGCCAAGGCCACAGCTGCGCGATAGTCAAAATCGGGCACCACCACATGATCGCCCGCACGCACCGCCCGCAGGAAGGCGGCGGGATCGGCGACAACCTCGGCGGCGGATGAGGGAATGGTTGCGGTCATCTTCATTTCAATACCATGGCGCTGCAAGCAGACCGAAGCAAGCTGCCTCGCGTTGTTGCCCCGTACGGCCCTTCCAACTCCAAGCTATCCCTTTGTGCGCCGCAGCAATAGCGGTTCGCGTCAATCCCGTCAGGCTCAGTACACGGAGGTACCGCAAGGCCCGAAGCGGCGTGACCGGCACCTCTGTCGCTGTCGATGCGTCTCCCGAATGCCTGCGCAAGTTCGGCCAATAGTGAGGCGTCGGGGGCGCGGCTGTTGGTTTGAGCCGCAGAACGAAACGAGAGGTCCTGTTAGGTCAATTAACTAAAAGACAGCGGCGGGTTTGATCCCGACGGCCCCGTGCCTCGCCACGTCAGCCGACTTGACCGATTTGGTAAACGCCCAAAATTTCCTCACAGCTTACAGAACGGCGAGAGACTTCAACATTGAAGCCGAACCAGCTGAAGCTGTAGAGAGCGCCCGCATTGCGGAAGGGCTGGTGAGTCGATGATGACTGACGATGTTGATCTGTTCGAGGGCTTCCAAACGCCCGATGAAATCCTGGCGTTGGTGGCGCGGATGGCGGGCATGGCAACTCCAACTGAACTGCTCGATGCTCTCCTGGAGGGCAAGATCATCGATTGCGATGGATTAAACAACGCGGCCGACAAGCTCGAAGGCGCAGGACTTGATGATGATGCTGGCGCTGTCAGGGACGCCGCCGGTCGAGCCGACGATCACGTCCCGCTTGAGATCGCCGATATCCTGAACGATCCAAATCGGGCCAACATCAAGGGCGCGCTCGGCAAGCTGTATCGCGAAGGAAAGCTCGATCTCGCGACCTTGGCGCCAGCCGACCATGATCTTTTGAACTACCTCTATCGCTTAAGGGGCAAGTCGGCACGGGAATATCTGCGAGAACGCCGCCTGGAACATCTATCGGGCGAGCGGTGACGCGGTCCCCATCCCGCGCAACTCGCAGGATGGCATTCCTTGCTCCAACTGCGGCGCGCGTTCAAAATCACGGAACAGTGCAGAGCGCCCTCCGTAGCAATACGGGTTTTTGTAAAACGCCTCGCTTTCGCCGAGAACTGTCAAATACATTTCAGACAAGACCAGTAAGCGAGAGGAATATTCAGAAAAGGCATTTCGTGGGGGTTGCGTTATGAACGAGCGAAGTTCGCGTTTGTGCGCCCATCTGAAAAACGTTGAACGCTATCTCAGGCTGCTCGAGACCCATCTGACCGAGACTGAGCGGCAATTCCTCGAAAAGCGTCTGTCCGAGGAGCGTTTCGCGATAGCAATGATAGACTTCATGGGTCCGCCGAAGGCCCACGATGATCCCAGAGTCCACAAATAGCGTCGCATGTGGATCGTAGCCCGCTCGGGATGACTGTTCGGGCTGAAGATGACCAGGTGTCGCAAGGCCGTCGTTGGCTTAGAGAAGATTGGCCGGTGTCCGGGTCTCTGCCCATGGGCGCTTCCGCCACGGCGACGACCGCCGTACGCGACTCCAGAGGCGTGTATCGTGTTCCAGAGTGGTGTATGGTGGCCGCGTGCTTTGGATAGCCGTCACAACCGAGGCTGCTGACTAGCTGATTTTGCTGGCAGGAGTGGCAGGGCTCGAACCTGCGACCCCCGGTTTTGGAGACCGGTGCTCTACCAATTGAGCTACACTCCTAGCGGGCAGAGGCGGATTGGACCACGCCGCTGCCGACCCGCCGTTTCAAGCATAGGCCATGCCCCATTTGCAAGGGTGAAAGCCTGTTCAAGCCGCAAGTTCTGCGCCAGACTTCATCCAAAGCCACAACAAACGTACGGGAGAGACCATGAACGCCCAGACCGCCGCCAAGCCGGCCACCGTCCCGCAGACCCCGCCCCTCCCCGCGGCCAGGCCGGAGGCGCTCGGGCTGTCGCCGGCACGGCTGCAGGCGATGTCGGACACCTTCAGGCGGGAGGTCGACAAGGGAACGATCCCCGGCGTGACCGTCATGGTCGCCCGCAAGGGCCAGATCGGCTGGTTCGATGCCATCGGCCGGCAGAGCCCGGCGGCGAGCGCGCCGATGGCCCATGACACCATCTTCCGCGTGTTCTCCATGACAAAGCCGATCGTCTCGGTGGGCATCATGATGCTGGTCGAGGACGGCCTGTGCCTGCTCACCGACCCGGTTGCAAAGTTCATCCCGGAATTCGCCAACCAGAAGGTGGGCGTCGAGCACCACGGCAAGCTCAACCTGGTCGCGCTCGAGCGGCCGATGACGGTGCAGGACCTGCTCCGCCACACCTCGGGCCTCACCTACGACCACACCGGCGACAGCCTGGTGCAGCAGCTCTACAAGGAGTCGCGGCTGCGGAGCCGCAAGATCACCAATGCCGAGCATGCAGCCATGCTCGCCGCGCTGCCGCTGATCTGCCAGCCCGGCGCCGAGTGGAACTACAGCCGCTCCACCGACATTCTCGGCCGCATCATCGAGGTCTTGAGCGGCAAGCCGCTCAGCACCTTCCTCGCCGAGCGCATCCTGGCGCCGCTGCAGATGGCCGAGACCGCCTTCCACACGGACGAGGCCAATGCCGGCCGGCTCGCCGAGCCGTTCCCGAACGATCCCTGGACCGGCGACGAGGTAAAGCTGTTCAACATGCTGGAGAAGCCGGTGATGGAGTCCGGCGGCGGCGGCCTGGTCTCGACCACCATGGACTATGCCCGCTTCTGCCAGATGCGGCTGAGTGGCGGCAGTCTCGACGGCGTCAGGATCATCGGCCGAAAGACGCTGTAGCTGATGGCGTCCG
>NZ_JAFAVV010000332.1 GCF_019242285.1 Bradyrhizobium sp. | reverse complement strand
GATCGCCTCACGCCGCTCACACCGAAGAAGAATGAACCCAGCGACACGCCACCGGCCTAAGCGGAACGCAGGTGGCGCGTCCAAGCTTGGAGGTCGCGGATATCTTCCGCGGCCATGGTCCGGCGTGGCGTCAAGCCAATGCCGGCCATGTGAGCCTCCAGCAGTTGAAGGTGATGTCGGCGATCGAGCGCTGCCGCACGGCGGAACTCGGCGGCCATGTCGCGCGCTGCGCGGATTGCGCCTATACGACCATCGCCTACAACTCTTGTCGCAACCGGCACTGCCCGAAGTGCCAAGGCGCCGCCACGAAGCAATGGCTTGCCGAGGGCGAAGCCGAACTGTTGCCGGTGCCGTACTATCACGTGGTGTTCACGCTGCCTGCGGCCATCGCCGACATCGCCTACCAGAACAAGGCCGTCGTCTACGATCTGCTGTTCAAGGTCTCGGCCGAGACTATGCTGACGATTGCTGCCGACCCCAAGCATCTCGGTGCCAGGATCGGCATCACCTCCGTGCTACACACCTGGGGCTCGGCGATGACCCATCACCCGCACGTGCACATGATCGTGCCGGGCGGCGGCCTCTCGTCCGACGGCCAGCGCTGGATATCGTGCCGGCCAGGCTTCTTCCTGCCTGTGCGCGTGCTCTCACGCCTGTTCCGCCGGCTGTTCCTGGAGAAGCTCCTCGCCGCCCACCAAGCCGGCCGCCTGAGCTTCTTCGGCAACGACATCCATCTGGCCGATCCGCGATCCTTCGCAACCCTTCTGGCGCCGCTGCGCAAAACCGAGTGGGTCGTCTACGCCAAGCGTCCGTTCGGCGGCCCTGAGGCGGTGCTGGCCTATCTGTCGCGTTATACCCACCGCGTGGCCATCGCCAACAGTCGCCTGATCGCCTTCGACGAACACGGCGTCACCTTCAAGTGGAAGGATTACCGCATCGAAGGCCACGATCGGTACAAGCGCATGACGCTCGGGACCTTCGAGTTCATCCGCCGCTTTCTCATCCACGTGCTGCCGAAGGGCTTGCACCGCATCCGCCACTACGGCCTGCTCGCCAGAGGCGCCTGCGCCGACAACATCGCACGCGCGCGTGAGCTGCTCGCGGTCGCTAAACCTGAAGCGCCGCCCACCAGTACCGCCGTCGATCCCAGTACGCCGCCTTGCCCGTGCTGTGGCGGTCGCATGACCATCATCGAGGTGTTTGCGCGCGGTGCAACACCACGGCATCGGCCGACGGCTTCGACCAGCCGTATCAGGATCGACTCCTCATGATCGCCTCTCAATCCCGCAAATCTGCCCACCGCACGCGCCATCTCTCGACAGGCCACGGCAGAGTGCGCCCCAATGCGCTGCTGTCGTCTCAAATCGCCCGACAATTCGCCCCGGTCAACGCAACCTGCCGCTCTTTCATCAACCGCTTCATCGTCGGCCAGCCTGCTGGATCGGCCAGATCCCAATCACATACCTCGCCCGCGGCATTCAAATCCCCATAGCGTCTGCGGCCCGACCTTACGTTCCCTTACCCGCGGTTTCCTCCCTTGGAGGCTTTCGGACGCCGGCCGCCGAGTATGCGGCGCCGTCCCTCATGCGGCCGTCGTCCGAAACCCTTCACAGAATATCCGAAATGGGGCTGCTAGAAATGCAGCCCGCCAGGGTAGCGGGGAAGTCGCCGCCGTGGGGCCTACGACGATGACTCCGTTCGCAGCGCGCGTACCGCAGCTCTGATCATGGCGACGGTTTCGGCCTCGGCGTCGCTGTCATGCTCCTGACGCCACGCGCTCTGGATTGCAATGACCACCTGTTCGGTCGGGTTCACGACGATGAACTGACCAAAGGCGCCATTTGCCGAGAAGGCACCGTTGTTGGCGCTGCCCGGCAAGGGCGGCACCGCCCACCAGTGATAGCCGTATCCCACAGGTGAACCGGGCATGAGCCGACCGAAGGCAGTGGCCGCGCTGTCGGGCTGTCCCGCGAGATCTCGCCAGCCTGATGGCAGCATCCGTCGGCCACTGAACGCCACGCCCTCCTCCAACATCAGTTGGCCAAAGCGGCCGAAATCGCGCAGACGCGCGCTGACGCCAATCCCGCCCAGCTCCAGGCCGCCGTCGGAGTCGAGTTGCCAATACCCGTCGGCCTCCATGCCGGCAGCTCCCCAAATCTTCTCGGCGCAGTAGTCGGCCAGGGGCTGGCCCGTCGCGGCTGTGACCAACGCGCCAATCAGGTAACTCTCGCCGGTCGAGTAGTTGAAGACATAGCCGTGTGGATGGGCGCGCGGCAGTTTGCACATGAGGTCGAGGACGGAGCCTGGCCGTCGGCTCAACATGGCGTCGATTAGTCGGAATGAATCTGAGTTTCCGTCTGCATCGTCTTCCTCGCGCCAGGCTATACCCGAGCACATCCGCAAGAGATTGCGGATGGTGACCCCCTCGTAGGCCGAGCCGCGCAGCCGCGGCAGGTATTGCTCGCAGCGATCATCAAGGCTGCCGATCGCGCCGTCGTGGAGCGCGGCCCCAACGAGCGTCGCGGTGATCGACTTCGCGGTCGACATGCTGGTCCACCGGCTCTCAGGGGTGTTGTCCATGCCGTAGCGCTCCAGGGCGATCTCGCCGTGCTTCAGGATCAGAAGCCCAGCCGTGCGGCGGCGGGCCATGTAATCGTCAAGGCCGACCCGCACCCCGCCCACGTCAAACGTCAGGTCCGCGAGCGAACGGGCATGCGGTGGGAGCGGCCGCACCGCGTCGCCGCGCCGGATCACGCGCACCGGCCAGGCCCGGTCCTGGTTACGAAAGGTCAGCGCCTGGTTTTCGGGGGTCGTGTCCCAGAAATGCCGAGCCGCGCGCTCCGGATCCGCGTCACTGGCGGCATTTGTCGACGTGGCATTGGCCATGAATACCTCCTTGTTCGTTAAGGCGACGCCAAATCGCCCGCGAACGGCGCGTTGGCAAAGCAAATCAAGTTGGTTTGACGTGGTCTTATCTCGCTGGCATGCTGGCGGCCGATCCTGGCGGAGACCTTTCGTCGGGAGCGTCGATCCCAAATTGCAGCTGTCTCAGAGCGGCCGCCTCCACGTCGTACGGGAAAATCCACTCAGCCTCCGACATCCAGCTTCGCATCCGCTGCGCCTGCTCTGTGGCATCACCACCGACGGACCTGTAGAACTGGCCGGCCAGGCGCGAGGCCGCCTGCACCCGGCTGGTTCTCTCCAATCGCAAATCCTGATAAGCCTTCAGCCGCGCCGGCATTTCATCGTGCGTCGCATGCTCCAGCAACACGGCAAGCGCGAACCCATCCTCGATGGCCTGCCCGGCACCTTGCCCGAAATGCGGGACCATCGGATGAGCCGCGTCGCCCAGTAACGTAACGCAGCCGCGAGACCAGTATGGCAAGGCCGGACGATCATAGATGCCCCAGCGGAATGTCTCGTCGAGTGCTGCAATCAGATCGCAGACCGGGGCATCCCAACCGTCAAACTCAGCCACGAGCGCGCTGATGTCACCGGCCGCAAACCAGCTCTCCTCCATGTCGCGGGGGCTCGGGACGAACGCGACGATGTTGATCAGCCGCCCCTGTGACACGGGAAAGCAGATGAAACTGCGGCCTGCTCCCATCCACATATTCAGCCCGCGCAACTCCGCACTCCACGACAGTTTCTTGGACTGCACGAGGCCTCGATAGGCCACAACCCCCTCGCTGGTCGGGTGCGCTTTCAGCCCGATCGCGCGCTGGACAATCGAATGGATGCCGTCCGCGCCTATCACCGCATCGGCGTCGCAAACGGCGCCATTGGCAAAGGTCAGCCGCGCGCCGGGACCCGTTTGTTCGACGGACACGCAGCGGTGCCCGAATCTGACCTTTCCTTTCGTTGCGCTCGACAGCATATCGAGCAACTCGACGCGGTGAATCTGATAGCTCTGCGGCGTCGGCGCACCCGGTCTTGAAACAGGCTCTCCATGTGACGTTCGCAGCGTCAGGCCCTGACTCCTTGTGGTGATGTTGTCGATCGCCTCACATAAACGAGTCCGCCTGAGCAATCTTGCCGCGTTCGGAGGAATCGATATGCCGGCACCTGCCTCGCGCGGAGAGTTCGCATTCTCGAAGACCGTCACATCGATGCCGCGCGCCTCAAGCGCGAGTGCCGCAGACAATCCTCCGATCCCCGCTCCGAGGATCGCGAAATTCAGTCTTTGAGGCATCGGTCCCGACCCTGTCCGTCAGTTGCCGACGACATCATCGAACAGCACCCACCTGGTACCATCGAAACGCGCCATTCTCGCCTTTCTCCAGCCGATCCGGTTCGACGGAGTGATGTTGATCGACAGGTCCGGCAGGAACAACGGCAGCTGAAGTCCTTGGATATTGGTGGCCTGCCTGAGAAGGTTTTCGCGCGACAGGTCGTCGCCGCACCTTGTCAGAACCTCAACGATGATATGAGCGGTCGCATAGGGAAAAACCGACTCCTCCACATCCTCGTTCGGCGCCCACTGCTTCATGAAGGCCCGATACTCCTGCATGTCTGCATCGGCATCCCACATGGGTTCCTCGGTCGTTTTGAGCCAAAACGCGGTGACTGCGCCGGTCGAGGCCGTAAGCCCCGCCGGACGCAGCACAGCCGAGATACTGCTCACACCGGATAGCAGGACATGTTGAACTTTCCAGCCAAGCTCGTGCGCCCTGCGGATGGCTTGCGCCGCGAAGCGCGGGTTGGAGGCATGAAACAAGGTATCGGCGCCGGAGGCCTTGAGCGCCAGGATTTGTGAATCGACCGTCGGCTCCATAATGTCGTAGGCCGCTTCCCCGACGATCATGGCTGA
>NZ_JAFAVV010000480.1 GCF_019242285.1 Bradyrhizobium sp. | reverse complement strand
CGTGGCATGATCCGCTGGATGATCGACGAAGGCCATCTCGACGAGGATGACGACCCCACGATTGGCCTGCGCTCAGGGAAGGCAAAGGCCTCACGCGAGAGCGGCGGCTTTCTGCCGTGGACCGAGGAAGACATGGCCAAGTACCGGACGAGATGGCCGCTCGGCACCGAGGCGCGTCTGATGTTCGATATCCTCCACTACACCTTCCTGCGTCTGGGGGATGCGCACCGTTTCGGACCGCCACACCTGCGCCAGATCGTGCGCAAGATGGCAGTCCAGATCGCCACGGAGAAAAGCCAGGGCAACACAACGGTGACAGTGCCGGTGCACCCGGAATTTGCCGAGAGCCTCCGGGCGGCGCGAGCGGAAGGGATCATCGGCGCGGAGGTTTTCACCGGGAAGGTGGTGAGAGGCCGCGTGCTGCCGATGAACAAAAAGGCCTGGGCGATGAAATTCAAGAAATACGCCGTCCTAGCCGGCGTCAACGCGCCGAAGAAGAGTTGCCACGGGGTGCGCAAGGCGCGCGCGGAAGTGGCGGCTTACGCCGAGTGTACCGAGAGCCAGATGATGGCGATGTTCGGTTGGACCGACCCGAAGATGCCGGCCCACTACATCGCGCAGGCCAACCGCGAGAGGCTCGGAGTCAGCGGCATGGATAAGGTCGTCGCGTTCGACCAAAGCCAGTCATTGGATGATTTTCTGAGGGCGGCTGGGAGAAACAGGACAGGAACGGCCAGCGGGAACGGAGTGGTAACATTCCCGGGTAACATCCTAAAAAAAGTGTAAGGAAATCAAACCCGAACGTGGGTTTATGGTGCGCTCGGAGGGACTCGAACCCCCACGGTGTTACCCACTGCCACCTCAAGGCAGCGCGTCTACCAATTCCGCCACGAGCGCGAAGGGATGAAGCGCGGCAGCCGGGCGCGGCCCGGGCCGGATCAACGGCGCCGATGTAACAAATCGATCCTGGGCGGACAAGGCCTCATGGGCCCGCAAATGGAGGGTTGGCCAGAGGTTTTTTCGCCTCAGCGGGCGTCGGGTGATTTCGGCAACATCTGCTTGACCTCGACCGCGATGCGGTTGCGGTCGACCAGCACCACGCCCGAGGCGACCGGCAGGTTGTTGGCCAGCACCTTGACCTCGTCGGATTCGGTCGCGTCCAGTTCGATGATGGCGCCGCGGGACAGCCGCATGACCTGGTGGATGGGCATCGTGGTGGTCCCGAGGACCACCATGAGATCGACCGAGACTTTGTCGAGGGTTGACACTTTTGGGACCACGGCACGGGGACTAAATTCTGCCCCGGAGATCACCACGTTATGGTTAGACAATGGTTAATGACCGCCAGACCCTGGATTTGACGGCGCTGACCGGGCCCGCCGGCAGCGCCGTGGAATGGCGGATATCGGACGCGCCGGTGGACTATCCGGGAGCCCTGGCCGTCATGGAGGCGCGCGCGGCGGCGATCGCGGCCGGCGAGGCGCCGGAACAGGTGTGGCTGCTGGAGCACCCCCCGCTCTACACCTCCGGCACCTCGGGCAAGGCGACCGACCTGCTCGACCCGCGCTTTCCCCTGTTTGAGACCGGCCGCGGCGGCCAGCTCACCTATCATGGGCCGGGCCAGCGGGTCGCCTATGCGATGCTCGACCTGAAGCGGCGACAGCCCGATGTCCGCGCCTATGTCTCAGGCCTCGAGGAATGGATCATCCGCACGCTCGCGGCATTCAACATCCGCGGCGAGCGGCGCGAGGACCGGGTCGGGGTCTGGGTGAAACGGCCCGACAAGGGCGACGGCTTCGAGGACAAGATCGCCGCGATCGGCGTGCGGCTGAAGCGCTGGGTGTCGTTCCACGGCATCGCCATCAATGTCGAGCCCGACCTGTCGCATTTTGCGGCGATCGTTCCCTGCGGCGTGGTCGATCCCCGCTATGGCGTCACCTCGCTGGTCGATCTCGGCCTCCCGGTGACCATGGTGGATGTCGATGTCGCACTTCGCCAGGCCTTCGAGGAGATTTTCGGCAAGACGGAAATACGCGTGCCGGAGCCGAGCTGATGGTTCACGGCGGCCGCAGGATCACGCAATCCGACGACCCAAGCAGGCGAATAGGACATGGACGCGCTGACGATCTTCGGCCTGTTCGCGGTCACCGCGATGCTCGTGACCTATGCGCTGGAGGATCGCAGCCCTCGCTACATTCTCGGTTTTGCGATCGCCTGCCTGCTCGGGGGAGCCTACGGCTTCTTGCAAGGCGCCTGGCCGTTCGGCATCGTCGAGACGATCTGGGCCGGCGTCGCGCTGCGGCGCTGGCGGCGCGCCGCGGCGGCCTGAGTGCTTTTACAGAATTGCCTCAAACGCGCTGCGCAACGTCTCATGGCGAAACACAAAGCCATGGCTGAGCGCCTTGTTGGGGATCACGCGCTGGCCGCCGAGCAGGAGCTCGCGCGCGAGATCGCCGCCGAAGCGGCGCAGCAGGGCGTCGGGAATCCGCAGGATCGCCGGGCGATTCAGCCGGCGCGCCAGCTCCGCGGTAAAGATGTTGTTGGTGACCGGGATCGGCGCGGTCGCGTTGATCGGCCCCGTGATGGCCGGGCTCGCGATCACATGGGCGATCAGCCGGACCAGGTCGTCGCGCTCGATCCAGCTCATCCATTGCCGCCCGGTGCCCAGCGCGCCGCCGAGGCCGAACTCGAACGGCGTCAGCATCCGCGTGACGAAGCCGCCGTCGGTGCCCACGACCAGCCCGGTCCGCAGGCAGACCACCCTCACGCCATGCGCCGCCGCCGGCTCTGCCGCCCTCTCCCAGGCCTCGCACAGCTCGTGGCTGAAACATTCGTGCGACTTGGCGGATTCCGTCAACACCTGGTCCTGCCAGAGCCCATACCAGCCGATCGCCGAGCCGCTGACCAGCACGGCAGGCTTCCTCGCAAGCCGCGCGATCAGCCCGACGACGTCACCGGTCATGGTGACGCGGGACTCGACGATGCGCCGGCGCCGTGCGTCCGTCCACGCTCCGTTGCTGATCGGCTCGCCCGCGAGGTTGACGACGGCATCGATCGCGGCATCAGATGGAATCTGGTCGAGGCCGGTAATGACCGTGATCGGCGGCGGCAGCATCCCGGCCCTGGCAGGATCGCGCACCAGCGCAATCACGGAATGGCCGGCAGCGGTGAGCGACGCAGCCAGCCGGCTGCCGATGAAGCCGGTCGCGCCGGTGACCAGCACCGTCTTGCGGCCGGGCAGCTTTGCAACCAGTTCCTCGGCCGGCGCACCTCGCATTCGCGCCAGCCGCCTCGCCGCGGCGAAATCACGCAGGCCAAACAGGCTCGCACCGATCGCCGCCGCCATGGCGGCGAAGCTGAGCCAGCCTTGATAGGCCGGCACGACATCAGTGGCGCGCATGGCCCAGTCCAGCAGCACCGGCAGCAGCAGGATCAGGATTGCGCCGTAATTGATCGCGAGCAGCGTATGGTTGATCCGCTCGCTGGCCGGGAGCTTGCGGCTGAGATCCTCCTCGACGAAATCCATCAGCGTGATGACGATCTCGGTCGCCAGCACCGCGATCACGAGCACGGCCCAGACGCCATGCAGCTCGAGCCAGCCCATCACCAGGAACAGCATGGCATAGAGCACGTTGCGCAGGCTGTGCAGCTCGAGCTCGTGGCGCTGCGAAGCACGCCAGGCCAGCCGCTCGGTCAGTTCGTGATGGTAGAAGGTATCGAATGCGCCCATCGCGACCTGAACGGCGACCAGGGTCCACAGCAGCGGAGTCATGACGAAGCCTCCCGGAATATGGCGGACTGATGCATGAGCTCGCCGAAGCGGGGATGGATGATGTCGAGCGTGAAGCGAAATGCCCCGCCGCCGAGATCGCCATGCGTCACGGTGAGATCACCGGGCGTCAGCCACTCCGGCAACCGCAATCGCAAGCCGCCGATCGCGACGAAGTAGCCCGCGCTGCGAAAGCACAGCGCCTCGTTCTCCACGCCGATGGTCAGCGCCATGCTGACGCCGTGGCCGATATATTCCTCGAGACCGGTCGGCCCCTCGAACCGTTTGGAGGAATGGATCACCTGCGGAAATCCGCTTCGGCGCGCCGCGATGCGGGTCCAGATCTGGCCGCCGGTTGCCGCATCCTCGGTCACGGCGACGATCATCGGCACGCCGGTCACGGCCGTGGTCGGCAACGGCCCGCCGATCATGCGCGCCGCCTGCCCGACCCACCAGCCGGCGCGGCTGAGACGGGCCTCGTCGACCTCGCCGACATAGACGACGGTCTCGCCGTCGCCGAGCCGTTTCGAAAATCGGCGCCAGACCGCGAGCGGCAGGCGTCCCCAATCCTGGTCAGGCAACAGCGCGCGAAAGCGGTGGTCGTCGAGCAGTCTCGCATGCGAAGCCGGCGCGGAAGGAAGCCTCGATGAGAGCCTTGCTGACGCCATGACGTGCTCCCCGCTACTCGCCGCCCCTGGATTTTCCGGATGGCAGCAGGTTGACGACCTTCTCCCCGAGACGGATCAGCGCCACCAGCCGCGGCCGCGGCACCTTCAGCATCTGGGTGTACCAGCGCTCGGCCAGCTCGGTGAACGCCAGCATCTCCTTCAGCCGCTTGCTCGCGACCGCGCTGATCGCAGGATCATCGGCGGCATCGGAGACGCAGGCCCGCAACGCCGCGATCGCCGGATCGATCTCGCGCTCCTTGCGGCCGGCGGCGATCCGCGCCGCCACCTCCCAGATGTCGGTTTCGGCCTCGAAATGATCGCGCCGGTCGCCCAGGATCGGCACGCGGCGGATCAGGTTCCAGGACAGCAGCTCCTTCAGCGAGTTCGAGACGTTGGAGCGCGCCATGCCGAGCGCCTCGGCGATGTCCTCCGCCGTCATCGGCCGCTCGGCGAGATAGAGCAGTCCGTGAATCTGGCTGACCGAGCGGTTGACGCCCCACTGGTCGCCCATGTCGCCCCAATGCAGGACGAAGCGCTTGACCGCGTCGGGCAGTTTCTTTTTATCGGATATTTCTGTCATGACAGAAATATCAGACCAAGCGAAAGAAATGTCAAGGGTGTCGGTGCATGGGCAGACCGCTTCGACGGCCATCGTCCCGGGCCTTTCGGTCACGGCGATGGGTAGCAGCGCCGTGTTCGCTGCTTTTGCCCACTACGGAATCGGGAGATATGTTCGCGGGCTACACCGTCGGCAGCACCGCGAACGCCTCGCCCGACGGCCGCAAATCGAGCTGCTCCTCTCCCGCCGGCTCGTTCAGCACCGCCGTGACCTTGGCCGAGGGCGGACCGTGCCGGCACAACGCCACCATCTCGGCAACCACCTTGGCATTGCCGGCGAACAGCGCCTCGACGCTGCCGTCCTTGCGATTGCGCACCCAGCCCTCGAGCCCGCTGGCCTGCGCCTGATATTCCACCCAGGCGCGGTAGCCGATGCCCTGGACGCGGCCTTGAATGCTCACCTGGATGATGGCGCGGCTCATGGCTGTTTCAGGCCGAGGAAAGCGGCGCTGCGCGCCTTCGTCGCGGCCTCGCGGGTGACCCGGCCGGTCAGCTCCGCCGATGCCAGCCCCTTGAGCTGCTTCGGCGACGTTCCCTCGCGCAACGCCTTCAACGTCTCGTAGACGGCCTGCGTTGCGGCGGCGATCGGCGCATGGCCCTGCAGCGCGATCTTGACTCGCCTTTCCCTGAGATAGTCGGGATCGCTCATCTCCTCCGGCGCGCCGCCGAGCACGATCGGCAGCCGCGTCGCCGCGGCAAGCGCGTCCAGCTCGTCGCGCGACTTGATGCCGGTGAGAAACAACCCGTCGACGCCGGTGGCCTCGTAGGCCCGCGCGCGCTCCACCGCATCGCCGAGCGAGGTGATCGACGTCGCCCCCGTTCGCGCCAGGATCACGAGCGAGGGATCACCGCGTCCGTCGAGTGCAGCCTTCATCTTGCCGACCCCCTCCTCCAGCGAAATCAACTGCGTCTTCGCCTCGCCAAAGGCCTGCGGCAGCAGCGTGTCCTCGATGGTGAGGCCGCCGGCGCCAGCCGTGTCCAGCTCCTGGACGGTGCGACGCACATTGAGCGCATTGCCATAGCCATGGTCGGCATCGACCAGCACCGGCAGCGAGGCGGCACGCGACATCCGCCGCATCTGCTCGGCCAGCTCGGTCAGCGTGATCAGCGCGACATCGGGATCACCGAGCACCGCGAGGGAGGCCACCGAGCCGCCGAACATGCCGACCTCGAAACCGAGATCTTCGGCGATCCGGATCGAGATCGCGTCATAGACCGAGCCAGGGCGAATGCAGGCAGAGCCCGCCAGGATCGCACGCAATTTCTCTCGACGCTGACGAAAGGCCATTATGTTACCTCGTGAGGAACTCTCCGTCATTCCGGGGCAGTGCAAGAGCACCAAACGCGGAATCTCGAGTTCCAGGTCCGGTCCTTCGGACCGTCCCGGAATGACGGCACTACGCGAACTCCAGGATCAACGCGTCCACCGGCAATGTCGCGCCGGCGGCCGCATGAATCTTCTTCACGGTGCCGTCGCGCTCGGCACGCAGCACATTCTGCATCTTCATGGCCTCGACCACGGCGAGCGTCTCGCCGGCCTTGACCTCCTGCCCCTCCGCGACCGCAATCGACACCACGAGCCCGGGCATCGGGCACAACAGCTTCTTGCCGGAATCGGACGCAGTCACGACCGGCATCAGGCGGGCGGAAGCCGCTTCCGCCTCGGTGAAGACATAGACCGGCACCTCGACGCCCTGATGCGCGAGCCGAACGCCGTTCGGGATCGCACGCGCCTGCACCGCGACGAACGCGCCGTCGATCGCACCCTGCCAGACCGGCTCGCCCGGCGCCCAGGTCGAAACCAGCTCATGCGGGTTGCCCGGCTTGCCGTCGTCATCGACGAAGCGCACGGCAATGCCGCCATTCTCGCGCGCGACGTCGAGGATGATCTCGTCGCGGCCGAGCCACACCGCGCGGCGGCCTGCGCGCGTGACCGGGCGGCCGATCATCTGGCCGGAAATCTGCCGCTTGCGCTCGCCCAGCACATGGTCGATCGCTGCACCAACGGCGGCGATCCGGCGCGCGATCTCGCCTTCCGGCGCATGGGCCGAAAACCCCTTCGGGAATTCCTCCGCGATGAATCCCGTCGAAAGCTTGCCCTCGCGCCAGCGCGGATGGTTCATCAGCGCCGACAGGAACGGGATGTTGTGCCGGATGCCGTCGACATAGAAGG
>NZ_JAFAVV010000102.1 GCF_019242285.1 Bradyrhizobium sp. | reverse complement strand
TCTACAAGAAGCTCGGCCTGCAGATCATCATCGCGGCGCCGAACGAGAAGCGTGTCGCCGTGCTCGAGCACATCGACACGGTGGTCGAGGTCGACCGCATCGGCGAGAGCGCGCGGGCGACGGTTGCGCTGTTGAAGGAACGGGCGCGGGCCGAGCTGCGCGCGATGGACCCCGACCTGTTGTCGGACGACGAGTTGAAGAAGCTGGCGGCGGAGTAGCATGGCGCGCCGCTTTGCCGATGCGCGGGACTTGCTGAACGATCTCCTCGATCGTTACGAAGCCGGCTCTGCGAGCCCATTCAACTATCCCGACGACGACGGCTTCGCCGACGTCGCAGCACTCGACCGCTTCGTGCGTGAGCTGGAGGACGTGCAAGCCACGGACGCCATCCGGATCGTGAGAGGGAAGGGCCGCAACGCCGACCGGATCGCGCATGTCAGGCTCGAAACCCCGGAGCGGCTCTACATCCTGCTTGGCCGCCGTCCCGTAGGCGAGCTCGCGGACGAGGCGATCCGCCGCCTGCTCGACGGTATCGAGCTGCCCCCGGCGTTCGACGTGCCCCTGGACGCGCTGCGGACGCGATGGGGGAGGGGCAAGTCGTGGGAGGGCTTCTCCCATGCGGACGCCGCTCGCCTGCGGTCCGCTTTCCTGCTCGCGAAGGCGATCCTCGAAGGCCGCCACAAGGGCATCGACTATCGCACCTTCTCGCGCCGGATCGTCGGCGACAGCAAGACGCTG
The DNA here is from genome assembly GCF_019242285.1 of Bradyrhizobium sp. Classification (GTDB taxonomy): domain Bacteria; phylum Pseudomonadota; class Alphaproteobacteria; order Rhizobiales; family Xanthobacteraceae; genus Bradyrhizobium. The sequence goes on along the minus strand of NZ_JAFAVV010000102.1, from coordinate 8,398 downwards.
GAACGGCTGGAAAGTCCCGTCGTTCGGCTGCTGAGCTCGGCATTGGAGCTGCCGCCCGGCGCGCGTCCGAAGGATGCGCTGCGCACGCTTGGCCTGGAGAAATTCCCGCCCCCCTTGCTGCTGTCCGGCCGCGTCGACTACGGCGAGGCAGCGCTTTCGACGGCGCCGCCGCGCTATTTCGGTATCCCGCCCGCTGAGGTCGGCCGGCTGAAATTTCCGGCGCGTCCGCGCCATGTGCTGACCATCGAGAATTTTGCAAGCTTCAGCCGTCACATCATCGAAGCCGATCCCGGCCGCGCCGGGCTTACGGTCTATGTCGGCGGGTATCCGTCCTTGGCCACGCAAGAGGCGCTGCGGACGCTGGCCACGATGCTGCCGAGCGAGCTGCCGTTCTTCCACTGGTCGGATATCGATCCCGACGGCACCTGGATATTCCGCACCATCGAGACAGCGTTGGCGCGAGATCTCAGGCCGCATCTGATGTCCGAAAGCATCGCGGAACGATACGGAGCTGCACCGGCCGATCGGGCGCGAGCGGCGCCGGCACCGGGCACATCCGCCATCGCCGATCTGGTTCGATATCTCCAGCGCGACGACGCGAAGTGGCTGGAGCAGGAGGAACTCGATCCTGTGCTGCCGGCGACGGTTGAGTGACGAGCTTCGGCTGACGCTGAGATTGCGGCCGGAGCGAGCGGGCATCAACGACGTGATGCCCTTGCCGATTTGCTGCGCAGCAGGCTTGCTAAATTTGTGCAAGTCGCGTCGTTGACATGGCGCCGGGCGCGAACCTACAATTTTGGGAGTAGGTCTCTCGAACGTTGCCTGCTCGGATTTGGCCGATGACGTCCCGATCCCGGCATGTCGTGCACCATTCGAATTCCTGCCCATGCGATAGACCATAGCAGCGGCATCAGAGCCATTCGTCACCTCGATCGAAGAGGAGCGGGTGGCTTTTTTCGTTTGTCGCCGAAGAGATCGGCGATGCGTTCGTGTCGCCAGGAAATCGATCCATGCGCTGCGGTCCGCCGCGCATGCGCCTGAACAAAAAACGCAAGGATAACGGCGATGTCGACGACAGATCTTCACTATCTCGGACTGGTCGAAGTCGGGCAGCAGATCCATGCGAAGAAGCTGTCGCCGGTCGAGGTCACGAAGGCGATGCTCGAACGGATCGGCAAGCTCGACGGCAAGCTCAAGAGCTATGCCTATGTCATGGCGGATTCGGCGCTCGCCGAGGCGGCCGCGGCGGAGAAGGACATCGCGTCGGGCAAGGTGAGAGGCCCGCTGCATGGCGTGCCCATTGCCATCAAGGATCTCTGCTGGGTCAAGGGCGCGCCGGCCGCGCATGGCATGACCATCCATCGCGACTTCCATCCGAGCGAGGATGCCACGGTGGTGGCGCGCCTGAAGGACGCCGGCGCGGTCATCCTGGGCAAGCTGCAGCAGACCGAGGGGGCCTACGCCGATCACCACCCGGAGATCGCCCCGCCCAAGAATCCCTGGAACGCGGATCTGTGGTCGGGCGCATCGTCGAGCGGCTCGGGCTCCGCCACCGCGGCCGGCCTCTGCTTCGGCTCGCTCGGCACCGATACCGGCGGATCGATCCGCTTTCCATCTGCGGCAAACGGCATCACCGGGCTGAAGCCGACATGGGGACGTGTCAGCCGCTACGGCGCCTATGAGCTCGCCGCCACGCTGGACCACATCGGGCCGATGACCCGCAGCGCGATCGATTGCGGCGCGATGCTCGGCGTGATCGCGGGCGCGGACCCGAAAGACACCACCGCGGTGCCGCTTCCTGTGCCCGACTACCTGGCCGGGCTGTCCGGCGACCTCAAGGGCGTGAAGATCGGCGTCGATCGCCGCTGGACCGGCGAAGGCACGGACGAAACTGCGGCCAAGGTGCTCGACGAAGGCCTGCGCGCTGCGGCCGATCTCGGTGCGACGATCCAGGAGATCAGCTTCCCGGACCCCAAGGCGGTCATCGACGACTGGTTCCCGCTGTGTGGCATCGAGGCGGCCGTCGCGCACGAGGCGACCTATCCCTCGCGCAAGGCCGAGTACGGACCCGGGCTTGCGGGCCTTCTCGATCTCGGCACGGCGCAGTCCGGCATGGACTACCAGAAGATCGTGCTGCGGCGCGAAGCGTTTCGCGGCGCCGTGCGGCTCGTGTTCGAACAGGTCGATCTCATCGCGGTTCCGGCCCAGGCGTTCGCCGCGCCGACGCTCGCCAAGATGGCTTCGCTCGGCGAGGACGCCTCGCTGATCGCGGGCCTGTTGCGCTTCACCTGTCCGTTCGACATGACCGGGAGCCCGACGATCACGCTTCCCGGCGGCTTCGCTGCGAACGGCGGGCCCGTCGCCTTCCAGTTCGTCGGCCGCCACTTCGACGAGGCGAGCCTCGTCCGCGCCGGCGACGCGTTCCAGCGCGTCACCGATTGGCACAAACGTCATCCGGCACTTTGATCTGGCTTTCAAAAAGGACATCGCGATGAAATCAGCATATTGGCTCAGTACTGCGTTGCTCGGCGTCATGCTCGGGACAGCGGCAATGGTCAGCACCTCCCGGGCGGCCGAGCCCTTGAAGATCGGCCTGCTCGAGGACGTCTCGGGCGATCTCGCGCTCATGGGCATGCCGAAACTCCATGGCTCGGAGCTCGCGGTCGAGGAAATCAACAAGAGCGGCGGCATTCTCGGCCGGCAGATCGAGCTGATCCATCTCGATCCGCAGGGCGACAACGCCCGCTACCAGGAGTTTGCGCGGCGCCTGCTCAGCCGCGACAAGGTCGACGTGCTGATCGGCGGCATCACCTCCGCCTCGCGCGAGGCGATCCGGCCGATCATCGACCGGACGACCACGCCGTACTTCTACACCAACCAGTATGAAGGCGGCGTCTGCGACGCGAGCATGATCAGCATGGGAGCGATCCCCGAGCAGCAGTTCTCCACCCTGATCCCCTGGATGGTGGAGAAGTTCGGCAAGAAGGTCTACGTCATCGCCGCGGACTATAATTTCGGACAGATCTCGGCCGAGTGGAACCGGAAGATCATGAAGGACCTCGGCGGCGAGGTGGTCGGCGAGGAGTTCATCCCGCTCGGCATCTCGCAGTTCGCCCAGACGATCCAGAACATCCAGAAGGCGAAGCCGGACTGGCTGCTGACGATCAATGTCGGCGCCGCCCAGGACTCCTTCTTCGAGCAGGCCGCTGCGGCGAATCTCAACCTGCCGATGGGCTCGTCGATCAAGGTCATGCTCGGCTTCGAGCACAAGCGCTTCAAGCCGCCGGCGCTCAACAACATGCATGCCACCGCGAACTGGTTCGAGGAGATCGACACCCCCGAAGCCAACGACTTCAAGAAACGCTGGCACGCCAAATTCCCCGATGAAACCTACATCAACGACATGGGCTACAACGCCTACAACGCGCTCTACATGTACAAGGCGCTGGTGGAGAAGGCGAAGTCGACCAAGCTCGAGGACCTGCGGAAGGTGATCGCGACCGGACAAGCCTGCATCGATGCGCCCGAAGGCCAGGTCTGCATCGATCCGAAGAGCCAGCATACCTCGCACCGCATGCGCCTGATCTCGGTCGGTCCCCAGCACCAGGTCACCGTGGAGAAGGACTACGGCACGATCCAGCCCTACTGGCTCGGCGAGATCGGCTGCGACCTCACCAAGAAGAACGACAAGGACCAGTACACGCCGAGTCATCTTCCGAACAAGTCGTGACGCGTTCCATGGGTGCCGCAACGATGCGGCACCCCGGGTGCCGGGCAGGAGACTGGGATGTCGGCTGAACTCTTCTCGCTGTTCTATCAGTTCGCCGACGTCTTCGCGTTCCTGATCCTCTCGGCGGCGGGGCTCGCCATCGTGTTCGGCATGATGGGCGTCATCAACATGGCGCATGGCGAGTTCATCATGTGCGGCGCCTATGTGACGGTTGGCCTGGTCAGGATCGGCCTGCCGCTTGCCGTTGCACAGGGCCTTGCAGCGGTGACGGCAGGCCTGGTCGGCGTTGTCGTCGAATTTCTCATCGTCCGCCGCTTCTACAAGCGGCCGCTGGACTCGCTGCTCGCCACCTGGGGCCTCAGCCTGATCGTCACGCAATCGATGCTCCTGATCGTGGGATCGTCGATCACCGGCATCGGGACGCCGGAGGGCAGCTTCGCCATCGGGCCCTACACGTTCTCCACCTATCGCCTGGTGCTGTTCGCCTGCGCGGTCGCCGTGCTGGTCGGGCTCTACATCGTCTTCATGAAGACGCGGTTCGGCGTGCTGGCGCGGGCGACGATGCAGAATGCCGAGATGGCCAGGGCGCTGGGAGCGCGGACCGGGCGCATCTACGCCATCAGCTTCGGCATCGGCGCCGGTCTCGCCGGCCTCTGCGGCGCGCTCTACGCGCCGACGATGACGCTGATCCCGACCATGGGGGCGACCTTCGTGGTCGAGAGTTTTGTCACCGTCGTGGTCGGCGGCGCGAATGTGCTGCTCGGGACCGCACCGGCGGCGGTGTTCCTGGCGATGATACGGATGGCCTTGAATGCGAGCTACGGGCAGATCATCGGTCAGATCGGCATGCTGTTTGCCGTCATCCTGATCATTCGCGTGCTGCCCGAGGGCCTTTCGAGCGTGCTGGTCCGCCGTGGGCGGTGAGCAGGAGAACAGATGTTGAAGCTGCTCGATGGCGCGCAGACCCTGGGGAAGGGATGGACCTTCTGGTCCTGCTTCCTGATCGTGCTCGCGGCCGCGTTGATCTACCCCGCCTTCGCCGACTCCTATGACGTCGGCAACTTCTCCTATTTCCTGATCTGGATTTTCATGGCGCTCGGCCTCTGCCTGATGTGGGGCTATGGCGGCATGCTCTCGTTCGGCCAGACCTTCTTCTTCGGCATCTCCGGCTACGGCTATGGCGTGCTCGCCATCAACATGGGCGGCGGTTCGACGACGATCGCAGCGCTCGCCCTCGCGGTCGTGATGGCGATGATTGCGGCGGGGATTCTCGGCTACTTCATGATCTGGGGCGGCATCAACGGCATCTTCTTCGGCATCGTGACGCTCTCGGCGACGCTGGTGCTGGCGTTCTTCCTTGGCCAGACGGCCGGGCCGGAATGGCACATCGGGCCGGCGCGGCTGAACGGCTTCAACGGCATGAAGGGGATGGATCCGCTTGCCGTCGGCGACACCTACATCGAGGGCTCGGCGCTCTATTACGTCATGGTCGCGCTCATCGTGGTGGTCTATATCGGCCTGCGCATGCTCTTGAACTCGCGGATCGGCAACGTCATCGTCGCCGTGCGCGAGAACCCGCAGCGGGCCGAGATGCTCGGCTACGACGTCCGCAAGTATCAGCTCCTGACCTTTGTCATCGGCAGCGCGCTCGCCGGCCTCAGCGGTGCGCTCTATACGTCCTGGGGCCAGTTCATCACCCCGTCGAGCATCGGCTTGCCGGCCGCCGCGATGCCGATCGTGTGGGTGGCCTTCTCCGGGCGCAGCGACCTGACCGCGACGCTGGTCGGCTCGTTCCTGCTGCTGTTCGCCTTCCAGACCATCACCGTCTACAGCCAGCAGATGGCGCTGATCCTGATGGGCGGCCTCCTGCTCGCCACCGTGATGCTGGCGCCGCAGGGCTTTGTCCTCGGGATCGGCAAGCTCGTCGTCGATCGCTGGACCGGGCATCGGCGAGGCGACACGAACGCGGTCATGGCGGACACCGCTCGGCTGCAATCGGACGAGACCTGAGCCATGGCGCTGGTCGAGGTCAAAGGCGTAACGAAAAGCTTCGGCGGGCTGACCGCGGTCTCCGATGTCGATCTCGCCGTCAGTGTCGGCGAGGTCCACTGCCTGATCGGCCCGAACGGAGCAGGGAAGAGCACCCTGTTCAAGCTGATCGTCGGCCTCTACCCGCCGACCAAGGGCACGATCTTCTTCGACTCCCTCGACATCACCAGGGAGCGGCCCTCGGCGCGGGTGCAGCGGGGCATGAGCATCAAGATGCAGGCGCCGAGCGTCTTCAAGGAGCTGCCGGTCCGCCAGAACATCCAGGTCGCGCTGCAGCAGCGTTTTTCCGGCGCGGAACGCGACGCCGAGGAGGAGAGGCTGCTCACGCTGCTCAATCTGGCGTCGGAGAGCGGCAAGCTTGCCGGCGCGCTGTCGCACGGACAGCAACAATGGCTCGAGATCGGCATGGCGCTGGCGCTGCAGCCGCGCCTGCTGCTGCTGGACGAGCCAACCGCCGGCATGTCGCCGGAGGAGACGTTCCAGACCGGAGAGCTCGTCAAGTCCTTCAACGCCGAAGGCATGACGGTGCTTGCGGTCGAGCACGACATGGCTTTCGTGCGCCAGGTCGCCCAGCGCGTCACCGTGCTGCATCTCGGCAAGACGTTTGCGCGCGGCAGCCTGGAAAGCATTCTCGAGGACGAGAAGGTTGCCGAAATCTATCTTGGCAGGACCCAGGCGCATGGACATGGCCACTGACCGCATTCTCGAAATATCGGGACTCTGGGCCGGCTACGACGCCACCCCGATCCTGCAGGGCGTCAGCCTCTCGGTCGCGCGTGGCGAGATCGTCGGCGTCATCGGCCGCAACGGCGTCGGCAAGTCGACCGTCATGCGCTGCCTCATCGGGCTGCTGGAGACCTGGCGCGGCACCATCACCTTCATGGACCGCGACGTGACGGCGCTGCCGGCGGACGCCCGGGCCCGCGCCGGCTTCGGCTACATCCCGCAGGGAAGGGACGTCTTCCCGCAGATGACCGTCGAGGAGAACCTGACGGTTGGCCGGCTGATCGGCGGGCCGAACGGCAAGAAGCTGCCGGACCTCGTCTATCAATATTTTCCGCGCCTGAAGGAGCGCCGCCGGCAGCTCGCGGGCACCATGTCGGGCGGCGAGCAGCAGCAACTCGCCATCGGGCGGGCGCTGATCGGCAGTCCGTCCCTGATGATCCTGGACGAACCGTCCGAAGGCGTCCAGCCGTCCATCGTCCAGCACATCTGCGAGGCGCTGAAATCGTTCCGCGACGAGCTCGGCACGACCATCCTCTTCGTCGAGCAGAACCTCGACACCATCCTGGCCATCGCCGAGCGCTGCTACATCATGGAAAAAGGCAAGATCACGCGCTCGCTGACGGGCGAGGACGTCAACGCGGACAATGTCCGCGCGCAGCTTCTGCTGTGATGGGCAAGGGCGGCAGCGCGCGCTGGTGCTGGAGAGCAGAGCTACGATCCCTCTCTGAAGGAGGGCTATCGCATATGGGAAGAGCAGAGCGGTTGGGCTCACCCTCCCCTGGAGGGGGAGGGTCGGTACGCGATCGAGCGAAGCGAGATGCGTGCCGGGGTGGGGTGACGGGTCTCTCCGTATCAGACGGCTTGCGCGCGGAAACATCACCCCACCCCGGCTCCCATTCCGCTTCGATTCATGTGAGCCGACCCTCCCCCTCCAGGGGAGGGTAATGCACCGGTCGTGCCGACGGTTGCGCTCAAATGCGATAGCGCTGCTCTCTGAGGGGCTGACACAATCGACGCGCCGAACATGAGCTTTATACATTTCAAACAGCCGGCCGCCTTCGAGACATAGCGGCGCGTTCTCGCGACGGGATTCGTCCGAGCTTTGCAAAGAGACGTCGCCCTCGAAATCGCAGAGGGCGCAGGGAATGCCGGGTGACACAGCCTCACCCATGGCCCGCGTGCATCAGAAGTAGCACGCGGCGGTTACCACAGGTTCAGCCGAAATCACCGGCATTCCCCGCGCGATGGTGTTAACGCTTATGTCCGCGCTCTCCTCGGGGACCGGGCTTTCTTGCCCCCGTCGCCCGCGTGATGCCGGCGTTTCCGCCGCGAGGGCGAAATCGCCAATCATCGCGAGCTTAGCGCCAGCGTCGGGGCGCCAGGACCACACGGTTTCGCCGTCCGCTCCGGCCCGTTCGTCTCACGAGCCGTCACGTCCATCGCATCCCCGCTTCACGTATCGTGACGATCGGCCGAAACGTCCCTCTGCATCGAGGCGGGATGGCCTGATATGGCACGTGTTTCGGTAAAAAAGAAGGAGGAAATTTTTGCACGGAGGTCTGGACAGCTGATTCCACGTTGAAACGTCTCACGAAATTGGCCTTTTCGCGCAGACGTTTCGTGGCTCGAAATGCGTTGGTCGGTAGGCGTATCCGCACAAAACGCGCTCATCTAAGGGAATCAGGATGAGCCCTGTCCGGCGCGAAGCGCGCTTGTGGGGAGTTCCTTCAAAGTGGGGGCGTGCTTTCGGCGGACATGTAGAAGGCAGGCGGAGCCACAAATTGAATTGCGAGTCTCGCCGGTAAAATAGCCAATGATATCAGCAAATTATGTCAAAGGTAAACTGATTCGCCTTCAATCAACGGGAACTGCCGCCGCGCAGCGCAGGGAATC
>NZ_JAFAVV010000011.1 GCF_019242285.1 Bradyrhizobium sp. | reverse complement strand
GGCGGGCTTCGGCAAGTTCAAGGTGATCTCGATCGACTACCGCATGCCGCCGGACTTCCCGTACCCCGCCGCGATGGATGACGCGATGGCGGTGTGGAAGGAGGTGGTCAAGACCACCGATCCGAAAAGAATCGCGATCTTCGGCACATCGACCGGCGGCGGCATGACGCTCGCGATGGTGCTGCGCGCCCGGACCGAGGGCTTGCCGTTTCCGGGGGCGATCGCGCCCGGCACGCCGTGGTCCGATATGACCAAGACGGGCGACACCTTCTTCACCAACGAGAAGATCGACAACATTCTCGTCAGCAATGACGGCTGGCTGGGTGAGGCCGCGAAACTCTACGCCAACGGCCACGACTTGAGGGACCCGCAACTGTCGCCGGTGTATGGCGACTTCTCGGGCTTTCCGCCGACCATTCTCACGTCGGGGACGCGCGACCTGTTCCTGTCCAACACCGTGCGCGTTCATCGCAAGCTGCGTCAGGCTGGCGTTGTCGCCGACCTTCATGTGTTCGAGGGCCAGTCGCACGCGCAATATTTGGGCGATCCCGATGCGCCGGAGACGAAGGAGCACTTCGGCGAGCTGGCCGCGTTCTTCGACAAATATCTCGCTAGATAGGCTTTCTGCGCTGCTTATCCCTAGGTGGAAGCTTTTTGCACTGAGACCTTGCTAGTTCCGGCAGCTCGGTTTAATTCCTTCCTGTTTCTTTAGGGTAGCCGCATTGCGGTGTTCATCGCCTAGCCAAAGTTGTGATAGTTCGATCGCGAAAATTGGTCACGCGTTTGATCAGCCGTCATCTCCGGACCATTTCGTAGTCGGCGAACTGATAATCCGCACGATGACGAGGCGTTCGGTTGGCGACGGATGGGAGAGCCGCGGCAGCGTTATTCAATCAAGCGCAAACGGGCGCCTCGTACCTAAGCCCCGCGCGGCATTGATTATTTCTTCGGAGGATCACTCCGGAAAGCAGGCGACTCTGACGACTTGACCAGCATCTACGATAACGATCCGAGCGACGAGAAGTCGATTACCGTTGGTTCCAGCCTCCGGCGTTAACCAACTGCTAAGATTGCAAGGAAAAAACTCGTAGTTAGAGTGGAAATTAATAGGCTTCGTCCCGCACACTGCTTAACGCGCCCGGGGCAGTGATGGCGATCTAGCATAGTTGTGCTCAATGACGGCAATCGAACAACGTAAAGGTGAAGCCAGAAATAAAGAGTTCGACGTCTCTGGCGTTGATGAGCAATCAATGCAGCTCGAGACTCTCTACGCTGCACTGGACAACGTTGAAAGCGGGATGCTGATACTAAATAGTTGTCTGCGAGCGGTTTATTGTAATTCTGCAATATTAAAGATCTTTCATTCGCATCGCACGCCAGCGATGTTACGAGAACAAAAGCCGCACTATAAGGAACTTCTCGAGGAAGCCGCACAAATTCGCGAAGGCCGACGTCTGCACTACGACCGCTCTGCGCCGGCCCTCTCGTCGGTCGAAATGGAAGACTACGTGGCGCGGCGCCTTGAGTGGGTCCGCTCAGGCGATTCGAAGCCTGTCGACCTGCGGATGAACAATGGCACCATATTGCGCTGCAAATTGAGCGTCCTGCCGGAGGGCGGGCGCATGCTCGTGTATAGTGAGATCACGGACATCGTAGACCACGCAAGGGAACTGGGGCGTCTGGCAACCACTGACGGAATGACGGGCATCTGCAATCGGCGTCATTTTCTGACATTGGCTAACCGGGAGTGGGTTCGGGCGCTGCGATGTAACACTCCTCTTACGTTGATGGTGCTTGATATCGATAACTTCAAAGCAATCAACGATCGTTTTGGTCATCAGATTGGCGATGAAGTCATCATTCACTTGGCGAATCTTGCGAATCACGCGAAGCGCGAGATAGACGTGATCGCGCGCATTGGTGGTGAGGAGTTTGCTCTCCTGGTTCCGCAAACCGCCGCTCATGAAGCTCAGATAATGGCCGAGCGACTACGAAAACAAGTATCTGAGACACCGCTCTCCGCGCGCCACGCTAACATTGCATCCACAATTAGCATCGGCGTGGCCGAGCGGTCAGATGAAATGGTCAGCTTTTCTCAACTGATGAACGCGGCGGACATGGCACTTTACGAAGCCAAGCGCTCGGGCCGGGATAGGGTAGTCTGCGCGACAGCGTCGATGGGCGACGGCCGCAAGAAAGCAAAACCATCAGGATGTAACGAACCATTTATCGAGGCCGAGTCGATCGTCTGACCTTGGGTGCAGCGGAAACGCATCAATCCAGAACAGATTCTACTTAAACGGGGGCAAATTGGGGAGCAGGTCATCATAAAGAAAAGGCCAATTGAAAAAGTTCAATGTGAGAATCGGCGCCGCTGCCGGTCTCGGCGATCGTGGTGACACGCGTCTGCAGGCTTCCGACGCTGGCTAACTCATAGTTGACCCTGACGCCCGTCAACTTCTCGTAAGCGCGCGCAAGCGTGTTCTGGAAGTAGATGTCAAAGTTCTTGATGAATGAGCTCTCGTGAATCAGTGTCAGGCTGTTGGTGGCGTCCCAACGATTGGAGGTGGCAGCAACAGAAGTTGAGGCGCCTGCGGCCGCCGTCTTGAGAACCTGGCGACAACAACGAAAAGCGTCGCTTAAATAAAGCCATCACATCCCCCTAACCTGATCGCTTCCTGCGCTGCATCTGCTTTCACGGCGCTTCGCAATGGAAGCTCTCGGCCTTCGTGGCATCGCCGCCGCGGTAACGAGGATAGGCGGGATACCGGCAGAGCGGCCGAGTAGACGTCACAGTAAACGGGGCCGTGGTCTCCTGAAGCTCCACGGTGAGTTCGCTTGGCGCCTTGCCCTTTTCAACCCAATCCGTGAGCACAGCGAAAAAGTCGACCGCTACGGCGCGCCGCTACCCATGTGATCGACGCCCGGCAGGAGATAGAGACGAGAGAAGGAGTCCCTTTTCGCTGTGCCCATCTTTGCCTGCACCGACTTATAGTATTCGATGCCGGCATAGGGACTCTGGGCATAGTCGGCCATGTTCTCAAACATGATCAGCTTGGCACCTCGTGCGGAGAAGGCCGACAAATCCGGCTTCGTTGAATCCATCAGGGCAGAGACTTCTTTCATGCGCTCGGCCAGCTTGGACGGCTCGAATTTTGTTGGGTCGTAGTTCGGATCGCGCGCGAAAAAATATTGGACCGCCCCGCTGCCGAAGACCCAGGCAATGCTGTTGGTTGGCGATGGCGGCAGGGCTGGCGCCGTTGCTCCGGTTTGCCAGTTTACCCAGCCGCCAACTGGTCCGCTGCCTGCCGCGGCTTCGCCGCCATAGCCCCAACCGGGATAAGTATGATTGCCGTTGGCCAAAGTGAAATTCAGTTCGAGCGGCTTCTGAACGGCCTTGACTGTCTGCAGCTGAGGAGCGGTGAGGCAAGTAGGTTCATTCTCGCCGCGACAGGCGAGCTTTGCCGGGTCAAAGGCTTCCTTGCACTTGTCAGGATCGCTAATGATGCCATCAGCTAACCCATCGAGCTGATCGCAGGCCTGAAGCACGGCGTCCTGAACTACCTTGACCTTCTGAGGGCTGAGCCAGCCTTCACCCAGCTGTGCATCGCCGATGCGGGCGAAGGCGGTCATCAGCCCGACCCAATTAATTACGGGCACGCCGCTCAAGATTCCGTCAAAGTCGTTTGGAAAGCGCTGGGCCATGGTGATGCCCTCGCGGCCGCCCTCGGAAAAACCGACATAATATAGCTTGGAGGGTCCACGGCCATAGCGGCGCTGCATGAGCGCGACCGCGACATCGCGAGCCTTCTTGTAGGCAGCATAGGCAAAATTCGTCAGCGCTTCATCATTGAGAGCAAATGCCTGGAGCGGCGTACCGGGGGGCTTTGATGACCGGAATCGGTGCCGTAAGTCACGAACCCGCGCGCCAACGGCGATGGGCTGTCAGCCAGTGCAAGAGGCGGCAACCCCAATCCGGTAATGAGCATACCGTTGAAGCCGCCGCCGCCGAATTGCACGGACGAGCCATTCCATTCCGACGGCAGGTTCACCTGAAAGCGAATAGGCGGGGCTTTGGGATCAAGCGGCGCAATGGCGCCGAGCACCTTGCAGTATTCCGGCGCGGCGGGCACCACCGCCAGATAAGGCGGCAGGGGGCCAAAGGGTAATTGCGCGGCTGTTAGCGGCGAGGCCGCCACCACATCGGCCGACTCGATCGTGGCTCCCCCCGAAGGCAGACCGATCTTCGCCGCGGGAATGGTTTCCTTGAGCGCAGCACAGTGCTCATCGGCCGACTGTGCAGCAGCATAGCCAGGTGCGAGAAGCACAAGCGCTGCCCCCAACAAGATCGAATGGCGCGCGTTCATAAGATCCTCCCGCCATCGATGAGGAAGGATTGGAACTTACCGCCATGGAGCGTGTGCAGGAAGAAGCCGCCCGCTCGTTGGCCGATATGGCGCGCGATACCATGGCGAAGCTCGACGGAGGCGCTCCATACGAAATGGCGATCGCGGTGAGGGACGAGACTGGCCCCGTGCCGGGGATACGTTGCCAATTCGAGATTGACCGATTCCGGAAGCACTAGCAGATCAGGCCGAGTCCTTCGATGCCGAACGCGCCTCGACGATCTTGTCCTTGCGATGATGGAGGGCGGTCGATGTCAAGCAGGATGCCGCTCTTGCAATCTTGACCGCTGGTCCGCGGGGACGTCGTTCGCGGCACAAGGCGCCGCGGCACCCAGTGGTCGGTCCGGGGCTCTTTGAGGGCGCGCGACGTCTTTGCGAATTCTTTGCGCAGCTTCTCCGACGATGAAAGGGTTGAACGTGCTTATCAGCTCGCATACGGCACTCGCACACGATTTCCCGGACGTTCACAAGTCGTTCATGTTGTCACGCATATTCGACTACCCGCTTCAATAGCGCCCCTATTCACTACTCTCGCGCGTAGAGGAGGCTCCGCTGATGACACTTCGTCTTCTTTCGCCATACTTGGCGATGGTCATAGCTCTATTCTGTTCGAGGGCCGTGCCATCGGCTGCCCAAGAGGCTGCTTGCGCTCCTGTCGACGCTGTCGAGACCGCGCCACCACCGCTGCCGACCTATGATCAGCCACCCTTGCCGGGACCTGGCTATCTCTGGTCGCCCGGAAATTGGTCCTGGGACGAGGAGAGAGGCGACTACTATTGGGTGCCTGGCACTTGGGCGGAGCCGCCGCGACCTGGATTGTTATGGACCCCTGGCTACTGGGGTGCGTTTGCGGGTGGCTTCATTTTCCATCCCGGCTATTGGGGTGACCGCGTCGGCTTCTATGGCGGCATCAATTACGGCTTTGGCTATGGCGGCGCGGGCTACGAGGGTGGACGCTGGGATCATGGACAGTTCTTCTATAATCGCACCGTGAACAACCTGCAGG
>NZ_JAFAVV010000974.1 GCF_019242285.1 Bradyrhizobium sp. | reverse complement strand
GAAGAAAACCTGCCGCCGGAGCTGCGCCACGAGGTCGGCCGCCTGATCCGGCTGACGAAAACCCACGATGTTGCGGCGGGCGATCGTCTCGGCGCGATCATGATCTCCATCGACCTCGGCATTCTCGGCGCCGACGTGGCGACCTATGACGCCTACGCCGCCGCGATCCGCCAGGAATATGCTCATGTTCCCGACGCCGCTTATCGCAGCGGGCGGGCCGCGGTGCTGCAGCGCTTCTTGGCGCGACCCGTGATCTATCCGGACGAAGGTTTTGCGGCGGGGCTGGAACAAGCTGCACGCGCGAACATCGCCCGCGAGCTGAAGTCGCTTCAGGCGGAATAGACGCGAAGGTCGCGGGAAGCGCGTACTCCGCCGTCGTAGTAGTTTCGCTGCGTCATGAGATCGTCGGCCCTTCGCCCAACGCCTTGCCCCAGAGCAAATCAGTGCGATTAGCGGCTTGCCACTCGTTCTCTTTTCGTTCACAATACTCAAAGTGGCGGGTAAACGTCGATGGACGTCAAGCGAGAACAAGAAATCATCCGGCTTTGGCATCGCCTGCGCCTTCTCGAACGGGAAGGCAGATCGGTGAAGGTCGTCATGCGTCAGATCGAAAAGGCCTTGGCTGAACGGGAAAGTCACACGGCCCAACGACGTGTGCCGAGATAAGCGGATACAACGCAAGTTGCATCGGCCGTGTGGGGGAAAGTCAGCCCGGCACGCCGTCAGCGGTGGCCGCGCGGCGGACGATCGGAGGGCCACTGTCGAAGAACGGCAGCGCCGGAACGACATCGAGCGCTTCGATCGTCGGCAGCTTGAGCCGCACCCGTGTTCCGAGCCCTCCCGGCAATGCGCGGCACCAGGCCGCAAGACAGCGCCAGCCATCGCCTTCGATCCGCGCGCCGATATCCTTGAGCGAGCCCAGGGCACTTTCCGGGCCGGCGAGATCGCGGTGAGCCAGCGCGAAGTTGCAGAGCTCCTCGCCGACCTGCTGATGCAGCGCCTCGACCTGCGGCGCGAGAATGACGTTGGCGATGGCGTTCGCCCAATAGATGGTGCCGGATCGCCGAGCCACTGCGGCGAGCTGCGGGCCGGGCAGCAGCACGATCGCCTGATCGATCTCGCTGACCGCGGCGGGGTCGACCAGCGGCGGGAGCGCATAATGGGCGCTGATCACCGAGGCGAGCCGGTCCTGCAGCCGCGCCGTCGCCTTGAGGCGGTCACAGAGCGCGGTGCCGAGCTCGTTGTCGAAGCAGGCGTCGAGCCGCGCGCCATCCATCGATGACGCAGGCCATCTCAGGAACGCGTTCCACTCGGCGAGGCCGTCGGCGGTGGCCTGATCGGTCATGGCGATTTCACCGGCAAGGCCTTGCCGAGCGGATAGGGCCGCTGGCGCTGCCGCAAGATCGTGGCGACGAGCGCGCCGGCAAGTCCGAGAATGATGATCAGCATGATGTAGAAGGCGCCGGCGACTTGGCCCATGCTGTCGTGATGAACCCAGACACCCATGAACGATTCGTAGCCGGGATCGGCGCTCTCCGTCGTACCGCTGGCCTCGACCGGCGCGAGCACCACCGACACCTTGTCGTAGGACAGGCCGGCGACGCCGTTGGCGACCAGCATCTTCACCTGGGGCACCAGATTGTCGATCGGCGCGTTGGCGCGATGGCGGATGAAAACCGACGCCGAGGAGGGAATGAGCTGCTGGCGCAGCGGATCGTTCTCCGGCAGCACCAGATGCACGCGCGCCGACAGCACGCCGTCGATGCCCGAGATCGTGCGCGACAATTCCTGGCTCAGCGCGAAGATCATCTGCGCCCGTTCCTGCGTCGGAGAGGACACCAGCCCATCCTTCTTGAAGACGTCGCCGAACGTCTTGAACTCCGTGTGCGGCAGGCCGTTCTCGTCGAGGACGCGCATCGCCTCCGCGAAGGCCTTCTCGCCGACCGTCACGCTGAAATGCCCGTCCTTGCCGGCGATACGCTCGGCAGGGATGCCGTGACGCATCAGCGTCGCCACGATCCTGTTCGCCTCCTGCTGGTCGAGATTGGTGTAGAGGTCGACGGTGCCGCATCCCGCCAGCATCAGCGCCAGAAGGCATGCCGCCACGATGCGGCGCCGGCTTCGGAGCGAGGGCGCACGAGCTGCGGCGCGACAGGTTGTTGCTTGGCTTGGCAAAGACGCGATCTCCGAATCGTCACTGTCCTTTGAGCAGCGTATTGATCGACGTGGTGAGATGGCTCGCGCCGTGACCGATGAGCGTGGATTCCATCCGATAGACCACCGCGTCGAACAATTCGTCCGAGACCTGCTGCAGATGCTCCACTCCATTGGTGGCCTGGCCCGGTCCGGTTCGGCCGGCCGCGGTTTCGGTCGGATTGAGGCTCTGCCGCGCCGGCCCGCCGTGCAGGCTGACCAATGTCACATTCGAGGCGTCCGCGATCCGCACCGGGCCGCTTCCGGCCTCGACCTGCCCGATCGGCGCCGCTATCCGCTGCTTCACGCGCTCGGCTCTTTCCATGAAGCCGCGCAGGCTGCCGAGCAATTCGTTGGCGAGACTGGACGGATTGGCGAACCGCCCGCCCTCGACCACACCACCTTGCTGCACCTCCATCACGCCATAGACCGGAAGATCAGGCGTAGGTCCAACATTCGCCGGAGCGACTTCGGCTGTCGGCATTGCAGGCATTGCGACGGGTGCGATCGTGGTCATCGACGAACTCCTCTGTCAAACAGTCGACACCGCTGTGCCGGATTCGCGGGCGTCAGCCGCCGCGAAATACCCGCACCTTCGGCTCGTCCTTGAAACCATCCTCCTGCGCCGGACGCGGCATCGAGCGCATCATGGCTGCGGCGGTCTGCTGAATCAACGCGAGATAGGGCGGCGGTCCCGACACCGCGACCACGTCGGCGCTGGCCGTCGCCTTGATCGGGTATCGGATATCGGCATAACCGAGCTTGGCGAGCTTGTCGGTCAGCTCCTGCGGCCGCAGCGGCCCGAGATCGATGAACGCCGTCTGAATCTCGTTGGCGGCACTGACGTGAAGCACCGCGCCGTCGAAGTACCAGACGAGACCGTGACCGTCGCACAACGTCTTGAGGAAAGCAGCGGCCGATCCGGGCTCCAGCGGACCACGGATGCGTCCCTTCACCTGATCGCTGAGCTTGATCGGAACGTTGGTGTTGCGCCCGAACTCGCCGAGCACGTCACGAATGTCCTGATCGATCACGACGTATTTGTAGACGCCCGCGGGCCAGCTCGGCTCGCCCGCAAACGATGCATGCTGTGGCGCGCATAACGCAAGCGCCGCTGCTGACAACACCATCGATACACGCCAATCGCGCGAACTCGAGCGAACCATCACGCTTCACATTTCCGACCGAAATCGGCCCAACATTCCCACACGACTACATCTGGCCGAGCAACCGGGCTGATCTGTGGCTGAGCAGCTTTATCCTCGCCATGATCGCGGTCGCCCGGCGCTCGGCAGGTTCATATTGCCGTCACTTGAAGCAGCGAAGGGCATTGTATTCATTATCCAGAATTACACTGCGCATTCGTGCGTCATCAAGATAACTCATTTCATCAAGCATAGTGACCGCAGTTCACCGAGCGCTCAAGCGTGACCTGCTTCGAGCCGATCAAGGTGAGCCGCGTTGCAGCTCTCGTAGTTAGGAGAACCAATTCGATGGCCCAAGGCTCAAATTCAAGCATCAATCCGCAAAGCTCACTGGCGTCGGCTCAGGCCTCGGCCGACGAGCTCAATGCCCAGAAGCAGCAGCAGCTCGACTTCGAAAAGAAGCAGAAGGAGATCGAGCTTTGGCAGCAGGCTGAGCAGCAGGTGATCAACGGCGTCCAGGCCTGACTGTCAGGACTTGCGATGGTTGAAACGGCTGCGGCTCGCGGCGTCTCGGCTCGCGGGCCGCACTTCGTTGATAAGTTGGTGATGCGGCGGGACGCATCGCGGCTTTGGTTGCGTTTTAAAATGCGCGTTTCGAGTTATCTATGGGGTCCGCCTGACCATGGGCGTCGCGACGGAATCTCGACAGCAAGACGAACCCGTCGATCGCAGGGTTAGCTGGAAGCTCGCCGCCGTCGGTCGACGTCTTCGCCGGAAGCTGCGGCGTGTCGCGCGAAGAGGCATGGTCGGCGTCAACGCCATCCGGGCTCGACTGCAACTGGCGTTGCGTGCGGGAACAGCGGCCGGCGCGAAGCTCGCAACGCCCTTGAAGTCGCACCGCGGCTCCTTCGCGGCGCAGACACCGCGGAATGCGATCGCAGCAGGCCTGCGTGAGATCCGCCACGTCGAAGGGGCGGCGTTTCGGAGCGTCTTGAATCTCGTCCAGTATCTCAGGCTTTTCTTTCTCAAGGCGAGACTTGCCCGCTCCCCTGCCGAAGCCAAGGTCGAGGCCGTCACCTTCGAGGTGGTTTCGGGCCTGCACGGCGGCGTCCTGCTCATGCTCGAGCCCGGCGAGTACCAGATCGGCTCGACCGCAGACGCCGACATCGTGCTGCGCGATCCGGGCGTGACGCCCAGCCATGCCATGCTTGCCGTTCGGCGCGGCAGCGTCAGCCTCGAGGCCACCGGCGGCGACGTCACCATCGGACATCAGACCGTGTCGCAGGGACATGGCTGCCGATTGAAGCTGCCGCTCGAAATGTCGCTGGGCCAGGCGTCGCTGCGCCTCGCCTATCTGCAATCGCCGCGCGCCGCGGGCCTTGGCGGCCGCTACCGGCTGGCGACCGCAGGGATCGCGGCCTGTGCCACCATCGCGATCGGACTGGTGACGTTCCTGCCGGGAAGGCAGACCGCCGACAGCGCCCACGCCGTCACTTCCGAGTCGCCGGTCCGGCTGGCGTCTTCCACGTCGTTCGCGAGTCTCGACGTGCCATCGCCCTCCGAGCCGGATGCCGGCGCGAGCCGTCCGACGCCGCCGGATCAACGTCCGCCGTCGGCGCCCTCGATCGACGACGCGATGC
>NZ_JAFAVV010000579.1 GCF_019242285.1 Bradyrhizobium sp. | reverse complement strand
ATCACGACCGTTTCGAACCATCTGCCGAAGTGAGCACAGAGCAACCCCGCGGCTGTCCCAGCGATGACCGCCAACAGCACGCCGGCGGCGCTCACCAGCATCGACACGCGCGCTCCGTAGAGGATGCGTGTGAGGACATCTCGACCGAACGAATCGGTGCCAAACGGGTGTTTCCAGCTCGGGGCGGCCAACAGTGCAAGAAAATCCATGTCGGTCGGCGAATAGGCACTCAAAAGCGGACCGGCCGCGACAGCGATGACGACGATCAGCGTGATCGCTGCACCGAAACACGCCGGACGGTTTGCAAGAAAACCTCTCATGAGCTCACCACCTGCGCCGAGGATTGAGGGCGGTGCAGACTGCATCGACCGACATATTGACGACCAGCACGCAAAGAAGAAACGTCAGCGCGCAAGCCTGCACGACCGGAAAGTCACGGGCAAAGCCGCCATCCACCATGAGCGATCCGACGCCCGGTATTCCGAAAATGCGCTCGATGATGACCGTTCCCCCGAAGAGATAGCGGATCTGGAGACCGATCACCGTGATGTAGGGAATCAACGCATTTCTGAACACAAAATGCGCAAAGACGAACAGTCTTCCGTAGCCGAACGAGCGAGCCACACGGACGTGATCCTTGTGAAGTTCCTCGATCAGGCTGGCTCTGAGAATGCGGGTGAAGCTGGCCGCCATCGGGGCAGCGATCGCAAGGGCGGGGAGCGTTCCGCTCCATATTGCGCCTGTGATCGCGCTCTGCGGCTGAACGAATCCATAGGCGGGGAACCATCCGGTTCCGAGGGCAAATGCATAGATCAGCACGTATGACAGCCAGAAGTCAGGCATGGAGATCCCGAATATCGCCGCGGAGGTGGCGACGACATCGGCGTTGCGGCCCCGCTTGAGCGCGGCAATCGTGCCCGCGGCAACGGATATGAGCACGGCCAGGATCAGCGCATAGACTCCGATGAATACCGTGTTCGGGAGCCGCGCCAGGATCAAGGACGTAACCGGCATGCCGCTCGCGACCGTCAGCGACGTGCCAAATTGCCCCTGGAGTGCCGATGACAACCACCATATGAATTGAATGATCAGCGGCTCGTCGAGGTGCCAGCGCAGCCTGAAGGCCGCGATCGCCTGAGGCGTGGCGCCTTCGCCAAGTGCCGCGAGCGCCGGGTCGCCAGGCGCAGCATGCATGGTAAAGAAGATCAGCGCAGCGCCAAAGACGGCAAGCAAGACAGCTGCGGCAATGCGTTGTGAATATCCGATCAGGGTCATAGTCACAGCGACGCTTACTTCCTCTCAGCTGATATGAAGACTGGCGAACTGATCTCCGTAGTTGGAGTACGGCAATTGCTCGAATCCGCTCAACCGTGACGTCGCAAGATTGTGCACGTTGGAGCAGAAACACGGAATCAGCGGCATATCCTCGAGCATGACCTGCTCCGCCAAGCGATAGATCTGCCAACGCCGCTCGGGATCGAGCTCGGCACGACCTTGCGCCAGCAGTTCCTCAAAGCGCGGGTTCTCATACCCCTGATGGTTGCGGAAGCCGCCCTTCCCAAGCATCTCTCCGAGGTACTCGTCAGGGTCGACCAGGCCGAGCCAGCCCCATACTGCCGCCTGGAAATCGCCAGCTCTCAAGCGCGCGAATACGGCATTCGGGTCTCCGACCTGCAACGACAGGCTGGTGCCGAGCACCTGATTGGTCTGCGCGACGAAGAGCTCCCCAATGCGCCGCCACCAGTTGGAGCCCCAGATCAGGATCGTCGCCTCCGTCCCCGCCTTGTACCGAGATTTCGCCAGCTCGCCGCGGGCCCGTTCAGGGTTGAATTTCATCAGATCTGGAACAGGCAGATCGCTTCTGGGATGCAGCGCGGGCGGCAGCAGCCCGGGGCTGACGACCCCTTCTCCAAACACCACCGCCTGGATCAGGACGTTTCGGTCCACCGCCATGGACAGCGCTCGACGGAAGTGCACGTCGTCAAATGGTGGTTTGCGGTTGTTCAGCGCGATGTAGCGCGTGTTCAGGCCGGAGGTCGTGTAGACGTGCAATGCCGGCTTCTGGCGCAGACTAGGCACATCCGCGAAAGGCGCGGTGCTCGTCAGGTCGATCTGTCCCCCGAGGAGTGCCGTCGTTCCACTGGATTCCTCGGGAATCAGCGGCATCAGCACGCGCTCGATCCTGTTCTGACCGGGGAGGAAATAGCCTGGAAACGCTGCGAGCTCCACGCTCTCGTTCGACTTCCACTGCTTGATCGCGTAGGCGCCGGTTCCGACCGGTTGCTTGCCGAAAGCCTCGCTTCCCATCGCCTTCACGGTCTTGTACGGGACGATCTGTGTCCCCGTTCGCGTATTGGTCAGGTAAGTCAGAAGCGGCGCAAAGGGCGCGCGCGTCATGATCTGAAGCGTACCGGGATCCAGGATGCGGATGTCGGCAATGGCGGCGACCTTGGCCCGGCTGGGGGACGCAAGCGCTTCGTCAGTCAACCGCTCCAACGAGAACTTCACGTCATCGGCCGCAAGTTCGCTGCCATCCTGAAATTTCACCCCGGGACGAAGCTTGAACTCGAGAGTTGTCGTATCGACGACCCGAAAACTCTCCGCCAGGTCAGGGACAATCTGCATGTTGGCATCGAATTTCAGCAGCGCATTGAAAGCGGCCCACAGCACATAGTATTCGGAGAGGAGGCTTGCCTTGGCAGGATCGAGGGTATTGATGACGGAAAAGCCGGTGATGCCGGCGCGGAGCAGGCTATCGCCGGCCCACGACGCGCTTGGCATAAGAGGCGCCGCCGCGGCTGCCGCCGCCAATTGCAGGGCTTTGCGGCGGTTGATGAGTGTCGATTGCGTCGTCATTCGATTCCTCCCAGGCAAGATAGCTGGCGCTATTCGGCGGCCTCCGACAACGGGTTCGGAGGCGAGTGCAAGCTGCGAACTTCTGCTTGATACTTTTCGATCTCGAGCTCGATTTGATGCGACGGCCAGCCCAGCTGGAGCGCGATGGCATTGGCAGCTTGGCGAATCTCATCGTCACTCAAGAGACGCCGCCATGCGAGGCCAGTTCGGCGGAACAGGAAGTCGGTAAGGGATACGGCGTGCTCGCCCTCAACCTTGCTTGCAAGGCTAGCCCATTGGGCCGGGCCAAGGTGGCCGACGTCAATCAGACGATCCCGCGTGAAGCGGAGAGGACTGGGCGCGTAGGAACGGTCGCGCTCGGGACCACTCGGGCTCAGACGACTCTTGACGACCTCGAGCAGTTCCTGCCCGGCCGATCGATGTGTCATGACGGGACCTGCCGTCATTGCCAGCACGTCCGGAAGGCCATCGGACTGGAGATCGTGGATCTCCCTGGATCGCCTGCCGGCTAGAAGCGCGGCATCATAGGTCAAGGGACGAACACCGGCCCAGGTCGAGATGACGTCCGTACGCGTCAATTTCAGGGGCGGAAGCAGGCGATTGGCTTCGCCGACGATCCATTCGATCTCATCTTCCGTCACGCAGATGCGATCGCGGTCACCTTCATACACGGTCTCTGTTGGGCCGAAGTAATGAAGATCGTGCCATGGAATGCAGTAGAACGGTTCCTGCCTGCTGTTGAGCGTGGCGATGCCGTAACCCCGGCATTCGTCGGGCAATCGTACAACGATGTGGCAGCCCTTGGTCCCCAAGATCTTGCGTTCGGCGGAGGGGTTGGCGCTGCGAATGACGTCATCGATCCAGATCCCGGCCATGTTGAGGACGAGCTTGGCACGGATTCGAATATCCGGTTCAGCCGCGGGCACATCTTCCAAAGCGATGGACCAGCCGCCACTCCTGTCACGCGTGATGAGGCGTGCCAAGGTATAGTTGCGTGCCACGGCGCCCAGTCTCTCAGCTTCGAGGACCGCATCCATGCAGATGCGTTCCGGCCAGTCGAGCTGGTATTCGCGAAAGACCGCAACCGAGTCGAGTGAATCAAAGTCACGAAGCCAGCGGATCAATGGGCGCTGGGCTGCTGCTCCGGGCGCAAGGCGCTCGTAGTCGAGCGGCGGGTCCGCGGGCCCAAGCGCCGAGAGAATCCTGAAGGCGGCATCGAGCTGCCATCCCCGATAGCGGTCTCCACGATAGATCGGAAAGCAGAATTGCATGCGGTTGACGCTCGAAGGCGAGGTTCTCACGACGTCGGACCTCGCCTGCATGGCTTGCCGAGCCATACGCATGGCTTCGACAAAGCGCGCTGGCCTTCGCACAAAATCGAACATGGAGCGTCCCGGGGCGAGATAACGTAGACCGCAGTGCAGCAGCCGGCTCGATCGCGCCGTCGAACCCGATCCGAAATCTCCCTTTTCGACAATCAGGGTGCGATATCCGGCCGCGGCGAGTTGCTGCGCGGCGCTGGCGCCATTGATTCCACCGCCGATCACAGCGACGTCGAATACGGCGCCCCGAAGGGAAGACAAGGTCATGCGCATTGGAAGATGCCTCTGGTCGATGCGCGGGCGAGTGCCGCTGCGATGCGAGAAACGGAGGTCTCATGTTCAAGGTTCATGACAGCGTCGGCCAGTTCGGCTCCCTCCTTGCCGGGAACCAGCGCCGCGAATTTCTCGAGAAGGACGGTGTCGCTGAAATACGTGCTCGAAGACCAGGGATCGCCGCGCGCATAGTCAGATTCCGAGCGATACGTGCCGCCTGCCGTCACGATCGTGACCCCGCCGGGCATCGTTCTGATTTGATTGCGCACGAACGCCTCGGCAAAGCCGCCGGCCCTCGGATGCTGGATGATACGCGTTTTCGCCTTGAGCGCTCCAACGATGGGATCCGTAGCATGCTTGGGGTCGAACCACGCCGGTCCGGGCGGCACACCCAGAAGCATCATCGCGATCATGTGCGGATAGCTGAACTGCTGGCTGGCGAAGGTGGCAGGTTCAGGATTGGTGAACCTCTCCGATGCTGCCAGCGGACCAGTCTCTACGACCACCTCGTGAATTGAGTTGACGTCCACTGGATGACGCTCCTGCAGATCGGCCAGCGCGGTCAGGGCATAGTGGGTGAAACGGCAACTTGGCCAGGGCTTGTAGGTGATGTCCGCGAGCATGAAACGCCGGCCGAGATCATCGATGAGCAGGCCGTGATCGGCACTGGTCACGCCGTACATGCGGGCGAGGCCGCGATCTCCGTCCAGCAGACTGGTGAACCCACGCGAGCCCTGCCTTGCCGACAGAGCCGCAACCGTTCCCGTGACGGCGCACCAGCCGGTATCGCAATATTTGCAATTCGGCAGGTCGACGGCACCGGACCACTGGGCCCCCACTGGCAGCGGAGCATTCGAGCCGGCCAGTCCGATTGCGTGCGAAAACAGTGACGGCTCGTATTGGCATGCCTTTGCCGTTGTCGCCGCCGCCGCGATGACGACAGGGACCGCCACACCCCACACGTCGGGAAAACCAGTGACCCGGCCGCCTTCGAGGTGGACTACCGGGCCGATATGGCTCGCAACCCGACCCGCAAATTCATAACCGGCGATGGTGGCAAGCAGGATTTCGGGCCCGGACAGGCCGAACTCTTCTGCAAGCGCGAGCGCGACCACGACACCAGCCGCTCCGAAGTGAGCTCCGACCGGGAAGGTCTCATCGAAGTCGAGCGCATTTGCCGTGCGTGCGTTTGCGTAAATCGCGCCCAGCACACTACCGCGCGCCGGTGCTCCCGCGATGGTCGCCTGCCGCTGTGTCCCGAACCAAGCCGCCATCCCGGCCGCAACAGATCCGATCTCGCAATCCAACCCGGCGACAAGACACCCCAGGGTATCGAGAATAAGCCGCTTGGCCTCATGGCGCACCTGTTCCGGCACATTCTCCAGCGACATGCCGCTCACATAGGTAGCCAGAATGCCGGACGCCGTGCGCTTGACATACGGACGTTCGGTTTGTGAAGAAATTGCTGTGATCATGTTGCGATTTCATGATGCGCAACCCTCATGTGTCAAATAACGCACCATCGATCGACGATAACGAATCGTTATACGCCCTTGTTTCGGTCAGACCGAAATTCCTTCTGCACCTCGTTGCGGCATGTCCGCAGCTCCTTGAGGAATTCGCGGGCGACCCGCGACATCGGTCGGTGAGCCGGGTGCAGAATGCCGATGTGAAACTCGATTCTCGGCTCAAACCGCAGCGCGGCCACTCCTTTGTCGCGAAAGTCTGACGCCGTGAAGGGATCAATGAAGCCTACTCCGAGCCCCTGAGCAATCATGCCCGCAATGACTGCGGCGAACTGCGCCTCAAGCACCATGTTGCGCTCGACTTGCGCCTGGAGGAAGACCTGATCAATCACATGCCGGCCTACCGTATTTCGCGTGAGTGAAATGAATGGGCTGTCGACCACGTCCGCAGGCCTGACGAGACGCTGCCGCGCCAGCGGATGCCCCGACGGCACCGCAAGCAGTTGCTCCACTCGACAGAAATCCTCGCTCTCCACGCCGAGGCGGGCAAAGGGAAACTCGGCGATCCCAAAGTCGATCTGTTGCGCTGCCGCCCATTCCTCGACCTTCGCCGAGGTCTGAATGCTGATCGATATCCGCGTCCTTGGATGCGCGGCATGAAAGCGCGCGATCGCGCGCGGCACCAGTCCCAGTCCAAGAGCCGGAAGCACCGCGATGGTGAGGCTGCCGGCATTGGCGGCCTTGATATCCGAGGCGATTTCGTGAACCTTGTCGACGGCAATAAAGGTCTTCTCGACCTCCTCAAACAGCAGACCAGCTTCGGGTGTCGGCGTTAGCCGGCCCCGCGAACGATCAAACAGAGCGAGGTTGAGATTTTTTTCCGCCTGCTCGATGAGCTTGCTGATGGCGGGCTGAGAAATCCCTAGAAGACGAGCTGCGCCCTTGGCCGTTCCTGCAATCATGAGCGCACGGAAGGCTTCGAGCTGACGGATGTTGACACGCGTCTCGAACTTCTTGTGGGGAGGCATCTGAAGAGGCTGGCTCCGGCACGATTGGCGCGCCGGCCATGTGGCTGCCGAACGCCCGGCGCGAGATAGCGCGACACAAGCATGGTCTGCGCGAATTCGTCAAGAAAGGTCGAGAAGCCCCATCGGCCCGTGCAGCGCGACGCCCAGCTTGCAAAGACGGCTGTCGGCAAGGGCCACGATGCTTGCTATAAGCACCGCCCCCGGATGACCGTCATATCTCGACGTCAAGGAGGTACCCGGCCGACCGCACGGTCTGGATCAGATTGCGCTCCCCGCCGTGGGTGAGAGCCTTCCTCAGATGCACCATGTGCGCATCAATGGTTCGCGGATCGACCGGGTGCCCTCTCCATACGGCTTCAATGAGCTCTTGACGCGAAATGACCTGCCTAGGATGCCGGAGCAAATGGCACAGCATGGCGAATTGGATCGGCGATGTGTGCACACGGCGAGCGCCGCGTCGGACTCTGTGCGTGCGCGGGCTTGCAGCGACATCGGCGAATTGCAGCTCCCCCAACGTTTCCGCGGCTGCCATGTGCAAGCGAATGTGGGCCAGGAGGGCCGGCGTTGGCAGCGGCTTTTGAACAACCTTAAAGGCGCGGGATGGCCTCATGAGACCGGTCCAGTACTCGCCCTTGGACATCAGAACGAGGAGTGGGGCTGCCTTGAGGAGGAGATCGAGGGCCTGCTCCCTCGGCAGTCTCCCGTCGAGCACGTCGGTATCGAGGATCGTGAGGCTCGCTTTGTGCGTCTCGGCGAGCAGAGCTCCACGCTGCACGTCGCCGGCGGTGATGGTCGGATGGCCGACTTCCTCCAGGATGTAGGAAACGAGGGGAGCAACATTCTCGCTCATGATGATGACAATCGGTCCCGACGTGGCCCGCCTTGGAGGCATCTCCTTTCGAGATACATCATGAAACTCGTAATGCCCCGGCCGATTCCGGCGGTGCACCTGTGTTCTGGGGTCGATCCCGCGCATGGTTCGTGGAAGACCTTTGGTAAGGACGGATCGGCGGCGAGTCGCAAGCGCAACAAGGTTCTTGCTACGTCCCCGACCGATTTTAAACGTTCGCCGGCGCCTGTGATAGCTACCAGAATCGGTAGGTCCGCTCTTGGTTTGACGCGGGACCCTGCTCGTTCGAGACTCGAACCGAGCATGCCCCCAAAGGGTTGTGCATTGGAGAGGGAGGATCAACAGGCCGTCGGCGATCAGGAGGCTTCGCGATCGCCGCCCGAAGCGATCAGATAGTTGATGCTGACCTGCGCGACTTCGACATCGTCGGGCACCCGTCGAAACTGCGGCGCCTCGAAGTGATCATTCTCGGGAAACGTATAATCCGCCGTTATCGCTTGATTACCGCCCTCGCGCTTGACATTTTCGTTGGGCGATTACCAGTCTACGAGCACTTCCTTCGGTTGCCCAACAAAGGATGACCCTTGTGATGGAATTGAGTGGATCGATCCTGCCGAAGGCCTGCCAGCTACCGAAGCCAAGGCAGATGTTCGTTTGCGCCTGGATCAGCGGATGCGGCCCGCGCTTGAGGTGAAACTGCTTCACCAAGCACGCAAGGAGATCGCCGCATCCTGGAACGGCTTGCGAATCTCGTTCGTCACGCAGCCGCCGTCGCTTCCTAGCTCGTTCATCAACAAGGGATCACCATATTGGAGCTGCACGGGAAATCTGCCTTCGTGACCGGCGGAACGCGAGGAATCGGGCTCGCTGTTTCGGACCTGCTGGCTCAACGCGGCGCCCGCGTTGTTGCGTGCGGATCGACCGAGGCCAGCGTCGGCGCGTGTCGAGAACATGCGGAGGCTAACGGAAGAGTAATCCGTTCC
>NZ_JAFAVV010000008.1 GCF_019242285.1 Bradyrhizobium sp. | reverse complement strand
GCAGCGCCGCAAAGACGGCAGTCGCGGGTGACGCCGTGCCGAGCACGAATTGCTGAGCGCGCTCCCAGGCATGCTCGCCGACTTTCTGACCGATCTCCTGGCCGCGCTTGTTGTCCACCGGCCAGTGAACTCCCCCCCAAATGCGAGATATTCCGCTTGCTTCCGCGGCGGCTGCGAAAGTCGGATACGAGAGCGTCACCGGCTGCGCCAATTCGCGCTGCTCGACGTACAGATGTGTCACCAGCCTGTGGAAATTGAAAGGGCGCTTTCCGGTTGCGAGCTCCATGACGCGAGCCCAGGCCGCGGTGAAGGCACTGTGGCCGGAAACGTAGGAAGGGAAGGGCGGCGTTGGCAAATAGGGCTCCCATTTGATGGCGCGCATTTCCCCAAGTCCTGCGGGAACGGTGACGGGATCGTTGGAAGCACCAACCCTGGAGTCTGGAGTGGAATAGGCCAGTGCGAGGGACAGCCTCCGCGGGTGCCACGCGCTGATGAACGTGTCGCCGAGTGCACGAACCGCCGTAATCGGGCGCACATAGTCGTAGGAATACTTGGCGTCCCAGGTGGCAATGGAGGCATCGAGGATCGCATTGCTAGCGACGAAGAATAATTTAACGTCGTCGTCGAGGCGCAGATCATTCATGTTGGAGACGAACTTCGTCATTTCAATCAGTTGTGGGGCAGGAGCCATGCCCCAAATCCCCCAATATTCCGCCTCCGCCTTTTGTGCGTCGGTCAGTGAGCCGCTGGTCTTGATCAGCGCATCAATTTGCCCCGACCATTCCACGGTTCCGGGCGCCGGAGGCGGATCGGGGCGGAATTGATCGGCGCGCGCCAGCGAAAAGGGCATGACGCGGCTCCATTGCGGGGTCGTTGGAAGTTGGCGCTTCCCAAACGACTCGATCGGTTGCCAAGCGGCAGACTCTCCCGAACGCGGTTGGTAGCCTGTCGTGTCGGCGAAGTTTCCGGTTTCGTTGGCGCCATCGTCGCGGCAGTTGGCGAGAACGGCTGCGGCAGCCCGCCGCCCGACCCTGGCTGGCAGGGTGTCGGCGTTTGGATCATAGCCGAGCGACTGCATCTGCTGGATGAGCGCACGCCGATGCTGAGGCGCAAGCACCCGCAATACGGTAAAGGCGGCGTGACTGATCGCTTCGCGTTTGTTCGCTTCGTTGCTTGGGCCACCTTGTCCCTTGAGGGAGGTCCCCGAGACGACCCCTACGGCCATTGGGTCATACGCGGTCCAGGCATCATAAATCGCCGTCTGAAAGGTGGCGAGAAAGCGAGAACCGACCGTTGGCTCCCAGGCCACTTCTTGGGCATAAGGGAGTGCCTGGTCGAGCCACTCAGTTACAATCGAGGTAGCGCCTGTCGGCGACGCCTGCAGTGTAAGAATCAGGCTTGCGGCGATGGACAAAAGATCGCGGATCATTCACTCCGTCTCCCCGATATGACCGGCGCTGCGCTTCGCCGGCGCCGCTGGTCGCCCTTCCGGCCCGGGCTCAGCGCAGCGACTTTGTGAAGCCTTTGAGGGACACCGACTGGTCCATCTTCATGACTCCGGCATCGTCGACGGTGACCCGAGCAGCGCGGCCGCGTTTGAACTGATCAAGGATCGCCCCATAAGCGGGGTTGGATTGCGGGACGATCACCTCGCACTTGCTGCCGCTATCGCCGAACTTGCATTCGGCGGTCGCAAAGTAGTGCCGAAAGGCGGGCGCGTTGGCCTTGTCCACGAAAACCTCAATTCGGGAATTCGCGACACCGATCTGGGTTGTCCGCACGACGATTTTCTTGCTCTCCTTGTCGAAGGCGAATTCCGCGTTCGGCCCCGTCGCTTCTCCGGCGCGCAGCATGATTGCCTCGGCTGCTAGCGCGAGGTGCACGGTCCCGGCAGAGAAGATAACTGCAAGGGAGCTGACAAGGAGACGCCCGGCTGTGCGCACGACAAATTCTCCAACGGCTTCATTGGACGAGGCCCAGGAAACCAACGAAGCGCCGGGCTCCCGCGCGGCGATGCACGCTCATAAAAAGCGATAGACGATCGGGCAGTTCACCACGAGGCCGACCGAACCGAAGGTCTTGCCGTTCAGCCCGGTGATCCAGCCCTTTTGCACCATTCCGAGGATTGAGAATTCCTCTGTCATGCGGGACCGATAACCGAGCTCGATCGCTCTTTGTGTCCATACCGATGGATTGATATCCCACAGAGGGCTGTAATCGGTTGCAACGGTGGGAATGCCGCCGAGCACGTTGAGCGGGGAGGCGCCGTCGGAGAGTGCGCTGTTCAATCCCTGCCGCTGCGGATTCTCTTTGCCGGTTTGACCGTTGGCAAAGACGAAAATGCGTTCGACCGGACT
>NZ_JAFAVV010000837.1 GCF_019242285.1 Bradyrhizobium sp. | reverse complement strand
GAGCTTCTCCTGCGGCAGGCCGAACTCCTTGGTCACCAGCTTCCAGGCGAGCTCGATCGCGCGATCCTTGAAGTAGTCGCCGAACGAGAAGTTGCCGAGCATCTCGAAGAAGGTGTGATGGCGGGCGGTGTAGCCGACATTGTCGAGATCGTTGTGCTTGCCGCCGGCGCGCACGCATTTCTGCGAGGTGGTGGCGCGCTGGTAAGGCCGCTTCTCGACGCCGGTGAAGACGTTCTTGAACTGCACCATGCCGGCATTGGTGAACATCAGGGTCGGGTCGTTGCGCGGCACGAGCGGCGAGGACGGCACGATCTCGTGGCCGTTGTCGCGAAAGAAATTCAGAAAGGTGGACCTGATCTCGTTGACGCCGGACATGTTCATCCAATCGGAAATTTGGCGGGGAAGAGCCGATTTCGGCCGAAATCGCCAGCGCGTCGCTTTTAACCAAGCGCGTTAACGGTGTCCAGAAACTGTGCAGATGGATCATGGACTTGCCGCAGCCGCATAAAGCTCGTTGATAGGTACGGGAGGCGCGTTGACAGGCTTGCCGGGCTCGTGTTTCTTCCCCACCTGTTTGAAGACCGCCACGTCGGGAGAGACTGGCCCTGTCTTGATCATAAGACGGAGGCCGGCGCCGAAGGAGCAACCGCCCCGGAAACTCTCAGGCAAAAGGACCGTCGTGGCGAGGACAGCATCTGGAAAGAGACGGTTGGGGGCTTTCGTCCTCAGGCGTCCGCCGACGGGATAATACTCTCAGGCAAAGCGACAGATGGGGCTCCAAGAGGTTTTCAGGGAATGGTCCCTGGAACCAGGAGACCCTGTCGATGCTCGCATCCGACGCGACCCCGCTCAAGCGCACGCCGCTTCACGCCCTGCATTTGTCGCTCGGCGCCAGAATGGTGCCGTTCGCCAGCTACGAGATGCCGGTCCAATACGCAACCGGCGTGCTCAGGGAGCACCTGCATACCCGAAAAGCGGCCGGCCTGTTCGACGTGTCCCACATGGGACAGCTCGCGCTGCGGGCGAAATCCGGCAGCGTCGCGGACGCCGCCCGCGCGCTGGAGCGGCTGGTGCCGCAGGACATCCTGGGGCTCGCAGCCGGGCGGCAGCGCTACGCGCAGTTCACCAGCGAGGCCGGCGGCATCCTCGACGACCTGATGGTAGCAAATTTCGGCAGCCACCTGTTCCTGGTCGTGAACGCCGCCTGCAAGGAGGCCGACGAGGCGCATCTGCGAAGGCACCTCGCCGAGACCTGCGTAATCGAGCCGCTGGCCGATCGCGCTCTGTTGGCCCTGCAAGGGCCTGCGGCCGAGCGGATCCTGGCGAAGTTCTGCGCCGAGGCGGCGGTGATGAGGTTCATGGACGCCGGGCCGCGCCAAGTCGCAGGATTCGACTGCTTCGTCTCCCGCTCGGGTTATACCGGCGAGGATGGTTTCGAGATTTCCGTGGCCTCGGACCAGGCCGAGCAACTGGCGAAATGGCTGCTCGAGGATGGCGGGGTGCTTCCGATCGGGCTCGGCGCGCGCGACAGCCTGCGGCTGGAGGCCGGGCTCTGTCTCTACGGCCATGACATCGACACCACGACGACCCCGGTCGAGGCCGCGCTGGAATGGTCGGTCCAGAAGAGCCGCCGCGCCGGCGGCGCGCGGGCCGGCGGATTTCCGGGCGCAGAGAAGATTCTTGCACAGTTTGCGGGCGGCGCCGCGCGCCGCCGCGTCGGATTGCTGGCGGAGGGCCGCGCGCCGGTGCGCGAGGGCGCCAGCCTGTACGCCGACGCCGCCTCGGCCGAGCCGATCGGCAAGGTCACTTCGGGCGGCTTCGGGCCGACGCTGAACGCGCCGGTCGCGATGGGCTATCTGCCCACCGCGCGCTCCGGCACTGGCACACAGGTTTTCGCCGAGGTGCGCGGCCAGCGCCTGCCGCTCAAAGTCGCCGCAACTCCGTTCGTTCCCAACACCTACAAGCGCTGAAGGACACCGCATGACCACGCTGTTCACGTCCGACCACGAGTGGCTCAAGATCGACGGCGACGTCGCCACCGTCGGCATCACCGACTATGCGCAATCGCAGCTCGGTGACGTCGTGTTCGTCGATCTGCCCAAGGTCGGCCGCAGCCTGAAGAAGGCGGAAGCCGCCGCCGTCGTCGAATCGGTGAAGGCCGCCTCCGACGTCTACGCGCCGATTTCCGGCGAGGTGCTGGAGGTGAACGAGGCGCTCGCATCCGAGCCTGCGCTGGTCAATTCGGATGCTGCCGGCAAGGCCTGGTTCTTCAAGCTGAAGATCGCTGACAAGAGCGAACTCGGCGGGCTGATGGATGAGGCCGCCTACCAGGCGCATACGGCGTGATGAGCGAGGAGGAAAGCATGAGCGTGGAACGCAAACTGGCCGATCAGGCCGCGACCTCCTTCGTCCGCCGCCACATCGGCCCCTCGGCGCGGGACGTCGCCGCGATGCTTCAGGCGGTGGGCGCACAAAGCCTCGGCGCGCTGATGGACGAGACCTTGCCGTCGTCGATCCGGCAAGCGGCGCCGCTCGATCTCGGCCCCGCGCTGACGGAAACCGAGACGCTCGCGCATATGCGCGAGCTGGCAGCGCAGAACGAAACCTTCACCTCGCTGATCGGCCAAGGCTATTCCGGCATCATCCT
Organism: Bradyrhizobium sp.; assembly: GCF_019242285.1. GTDB lineage: Bacteria > Pseudomonadota > Alphaproteobacteria > Rhizobiales > Xanthobacteraceae > Bradyrhizobium. Next base: position 1,888 of record NZ_JAFAVV010000837.1, on the reverse strand, counting down.
GCCCGCGGTGATCCAGCGCAACATCCTGGAGAATCCGGCCTGGTACACGGCCTACACGCCCTATCAGCCGGAGATCAGCCAGGGCCGGCTGGAGGCGCTGTTCAACTTCCAGACCATGATCTCCGATCTCACCGGGCTCGATGTCGCCAATGCCTCGCTGCTCGACGAGGCGACCGCCGCGGCCGAGGCGATGACGCTCGCCGAGCGCGCCGGCAGCGCGAAGAGCAAATGCTTCTTCGTCGATGCGCAGGTGCATCCGCAGATGCTCGCAGTGCTGCGCACCCGCGCCGAGCCGCTCGGCCTCACCCTGATCGTCGGCGATCCCGCGCGCGATCTCGCAGGCGCCGAGGTGTTCGGCGGCCTTCTGCAATATCCGGACACGTCGGGCACGGTGCGCGATCTCAGGCCGGCCATCGCGACACTGCACGACGAGGGCGCGCTCGCGATCGTCGCCGCCGACCTGCTGGCGCTGACCCTGCTCGCCTCGCCCGGCGAGCTCGGCGCCGACATCGCGATCGGCTCGACGCAGCGTTTTGGCGTGCCGATGGGCTATGGCGGCCCGCATGCGGCCTATATGGCGGCGCGCGACGCGCTGAAGCGGTCGCTGCCGGGCCGCATTGTGGGCCTCAGCGTCGATTCGCGCGGCGCGCCGGCCTATCGGCTGGCGCTGCAGACCCGCGAGCAGCACATCCGCCGCGAGAAGGCGACCTCCAACATCTGCACCGCGCAGGTGCTGCTCGCCGTGATCGCCTCGATGTACGCGGTCTATCACGGACCGGAGGGATTGACGGCCATTGCGCGCGGCGTGCACCGCCGCACCGCGGTGCTGGCGGCCGGCCTGCGTAAGCTCGGCTTTGTGCTGGCGAGCGATGCGTTCTTCGATACGGTCACGGTGGACGTCGGCGCAGGGCGCGACGAAATCGTGGCACGGGCGCTGGCCGAGAGGATCAATCTTCGCCTCGGCGACGGTGGCCGGCTCGGCATTGCGCTGGACGAGACGACGACGGTGGAAACCGTCGAGGCGGTCTGGCGCTCGTTCGGCGGCACGCTCGCCTACGCCGACGTCGAGGCGGACGCGCGCGAGGCGCTGCCGGCCGAGCTGAAGCGCGCGACACGCTTCCTGACCCATCCTGTGTTCCATGCGCATCGCTCCGAGACCGAGCTGTTGCGCTACATGCGCAAGCTCGCCGACCGCGACCTCGCGCTCGACCGCGCGATGATCCCGCTCGGCTCCTGCACCATGAAGCTCAACGCGACCACCGAGATGATTCCGCTGACCTGGCCGGAATTCGGCCATCTGCATCCGTTCGCACCGCGCGAGCAGGCAAAGGGCTATGCCGCGCTGTTTGCACGGCTGGAGCAGTGGCTGTGCCAGCTCACCGGCTATGATGCAATTTCGCTGCAACCGAACTCCGGCGCGCAAGGCGAATATGCCGGACTGCTCGCGATCCGCGCCTATCACGCCGCGCGCGGTGAGAGCCATCGCAAGGTGTGCCTGATCCCCTCCTCTGCCCATGGCACCAATCCGGCCTCGGCGCACCTGGCCGGGATGGAGGTGGTGGTGGTCGCCTGCGACAGCCGCGGTGACGTCGATGTCGACGAGCTCCGGGCGAAGGCGGAGAAGCACGCAAAAACTCTCGCCGCCATCATGATCACCTATCCCTCGACCCATGGTGTGTTCGAGGAGCACATCAGGGACATCTGCGACATCGTGCACGGCCATGGCGGACAGGTCTATCTCGACGGCGCCAACCTGAACGCGCGGGTCGGGCTGGCACGGCCCGGCAACTACGGCGCCGACGTCAGCCATCTCAACCTGCACAAGACCTTCTGCATTCCGCATGGCGGCGGCGGACCGGGCATGGGTCCGATCGGCGTGAAGGCGCAT
>NZ_JAFAVV010000729.1 GCF_019242285.1 Bradyrhizobium sp. | reverse complement strand
GTCGGGATGTCGCGCAGGCGAAGAATCTAGCTTCGCAGACACCGGATGCCCGGCGCCCTCGTCGGCCCCGGGGCGGTTCCTCGTCGCCGCTCAGGGGCGCGAGTTGGCCGGTACTTTCGCGAGGAAGTCGCGCATCAGCCTGGCGATGTCATCGGCGGCTTCGTCGAGCGCGAAATGGCCGGCATCGAGCACGTGCACTTCCGCATCTGGCACATCCCGCTTGAGCGCTGCAACCTCGGCGATGTCGAAGGCGGGATCGTAGCGGCCCCACACGATCAGGGTCGGCGGGTGATGCTCGCGCAACCACGCCTGCCACACGGGATACGCGGCCAGATTGGTGCGGTAGTCATAGAAAAGGTCCGACTGGATGTCGGCCTCGCCCGGCCGGGAGAGGAATGCGACCTCATCGTTCCATAGATCGGGATCGTATCGTTCGGTGTTCGGCGAGGAGCCGAGGTGGCGGCGCCGGCTCACCTCGACCGAGGTCAGGCGGGTGCGGTAGTCCGCTTCATTGGCGGCGCGGTCGACCCAAAAACCCTTGCGGGCTGCGGAGAGCCTGCCGAGACCTTCGTCGTGAGCCACGGCATTCTGGACGATGAGGGCGGTCACCCGTTCCGGATGCGAGACCGCGATCCTGTAACCGACTGGCCCGCCGTAGTCCTGCACATAGAGCGCGTAGCGGTCGAGGTGAAGCGCCTCCGTGAAGGCAGCGACGACATCCGCGATGGCAGCGAAAGTGTAGGCAAACTCCTTGGGCGAGGGCGCCTGCGAATTTCCAAAGCCGGGGTAGTCCGGCGCGATCAGATGATAGTGGTCGGCGAGCAGGGGGATCAGGCCATCGAACATCCGGGAGGAGGACGGAAAGCCGTGCAGCAGGAGGATGGTCGGGGCACTGGGCGAGCCGGCTTCCCGATAGAAGATGTTCAGGCCCTTGACGTCGACCGTCTTGTACCTCGTCGTCTGTGCGGCCGAAATCGCAGGCGCAACGCTCTGGGCCGCACTGGCAGGCAACGCGGACATGCAGCCCAGGATGAACGAAGCGGCGAGCAGGCGGCGAACGAACATGAAAGTCTCCCCAAGGCCAGCCGCGATATTCGGAGCAGTCGCGACGAGTCAACGGCTCGCAGGGTGATCCGCGCGGGATTGTCGCTTGGGGCCGCCTCATTGTCGCTTCAGTCTGTCATGAATGCGAGACTTCACGACCTGCGAGATGGCGGGCCATCAAATCGGCGGTTTCGCCGATATGCGTCGCGATCATGAAATGGGCGGCTCCGGGGACGGCCTTGAAGACCGCCCCCGGGATGAAGCGGGCCAACAACTCGTTGGCGCGCCTGACCGCCGGCTGGCTGATCGCGCCGCTCACCACCAGCGTGGGGAGGTCGATCGTTCCGAGCAAAGACGGCTTCAACGCAAAGCCATAGGCCGACTGCCAGTCCAGGAGATTGACGGCGGTGGTTGCGACCGCGTAGTCGCGTACCCGCTGCGGCCAGCCGGCAAAGGTGCCTTCCCCGCCATAGAAGTCGATCATCCGTTCGATCGCATCGGTTTTGCCGCTTTCGAAGGCGGCGAAATAGGCCGCCGTCATGTTGCGGAACGTCGCATAATGCGCCTCCTCGCCGGCATGCCGCAGGATCTCCGGCGCCGGCGCTTCGAGGATGGTCAGGCTGCGCAGGAGATGCGGATGGCGCAAGGCGACGACGAGCGCAACCAGTCCGCCGAAGGAATGGCCGACCAGGTGAACCGGGCCGCTGCCGGTGCGGCGAATCACGGCCTCGATGATCTCGGCCTCCAGCCCGATCTCGGTGTCGTTGGCGCTGCGCCGCTCCGCCGTGCCGCCATAGCCGAGCAGGCTCGTGGTGACACAGCGGAAGCTGCCATTCCACTGCGAGATCAGCGGGCGCCATGCGGCACCGGTGCTGCATGATCCCGGCACCAGCACCATCGTGGGTCCGCTGCCGGTCTCGTCATAGTCGATGCGGCCGCGAGGATCGTCGATCCCGACCCATGCGCCTCCGCTCATCGCTTGGTCACGACCACTTCGAGATATTCGCCGGGCAGCACCATCGTGCCGTCTCCGGACCGGTTCATGGTCGCGACCAGCGCCAGGATGTCGCGCGACAGGCCGTCCTGCTTCTCCGCATCGAGCGCGGCGAAAGCCTTCAGCACCGGGCCGTAATAGGTCTTGAAGATGTCGAGGAAATGCGCCGGCGAGCGGTAGCGGAACACGAACTGGCGCCGCTCGGCGGCGATGTCGCGCGCGGCCGAGCCGAACATCTCCTCGATCCGCGCTGTCGTGCCCCACAGCGCCGGCGACTTCGCGCCGGCGGGCGGCGGCAGATATTTGCCCAGCGTCCTGAAGAGCTGGCCGATGAAGCCGTCCGGGGTCCAGTTGGCGAGCCCGATCTTGCCGCCGCTCCGGCACACCCGCGCGAGCTCGCCCGCGGCGCGGTCCTGGTTCGGCGTGAACATCACGCCGAAGGTCGAGACCACGGCATCGAAGCTCGCATCGTCGAAGGGCAGCGCCTCGGCGTCCGCCTCCTTGAACGTGACGGCCAGCCCGTCCGCCGCCGCGCGCGACTTGCCGCGCTCCAATAGCGCCGGAACGTAGTCGGTCGAGACCACCTCGCACCAGCGCCGCGCTGCGGCCAGCGTGGCGTTGCCATTGCCGGCTGCGACGTCGAGCACGCGCTGGCCGGCGCGGATGTCGAGCGCCTCGCAGAGCTGCTCGCCGACGATCTGCAGCGTGGTGCCGACGATGGCGTAGTCGCCCGAGGACCAGGCGACGTGCTGGCGGGATTTCAAGGCGTCGAAATCGGGCGTGCTTGCTTGCGGGACGGCGGATGCGGTCATGGCTGCTCCTTCTCGGAAAATCGCGATTGAGCGGGAGTCGGCCTTGGGCGAGCAGGCGGCTATCCAGTTCGCGCCACTGCTATCCGGAATGTGAACAATTTCGGTGTGAGACAGACCACAAGAAAAGGTATGTCAGTGCAGTATACAAAGATCGATTTCATGCCGTGTGGAGTTTTCGACGTGATTTCCATCGACCATTCCTCGGCCGGCAATTGGCCGCTGCCGCGGAGCGTGCGCCGTGCGCTTGATGCGATGACGGCCGATCCCGGCCGGCGCTGGCGCGTCTCCGAGCTGGCCTCCCTTGCAGACGTTTCCGGCCGGACGCTGCAGCGGCAGTTCATGAGCTTTCTCGGCAAGTCGCCGCTGGTCGCCCAGCAGGAGATGGCGCTCGAGCAGGCGCGCCAGGCGCTGCTGAAGGCTGGTCCGCGGGCCACGGTTGCCGATGTGGCCCAGCGCTGTGGGTTCATGCATTTCGGCCGCTTCTCCGCCGCCTATCGCCGCCGCTATGGCGAGACACCGTCCTCGACGTTGAAACGCCAGATCAGGTTCGCCGAGGCCGTGTCGAAGTTGCCGGTGGTGATGCCGTCGCGCGATCAGCCGATGCTGATGCTGGCCCGGTTCGAGATCGAGGCCGGGGATCGCGCGATGGCCGCGCACCTCGCCGACGATCTCGCAACCGCGCTCGGCCGCGCCGGCGTCGCCGTGACCCACGAAGCGCGATTTGCACGCTATCGCATGTCGGGCTCGATCCGCGGCGAGGGCGCGCATCGGCGGCTCCTGCTCCAGCTCGTCGATCAGGAGAGCGGCCGGCAGCTCTGGGCCCATCGCAGCGAGGACGCGCTGCTTCCGAGCATGGCGCACGAGCAGCTCGCGACGCGGATCATCGCCTCGTTGCAGCCCAACCTGCGGCGGGCCGAAATCGAGCGCGCACGAGCGATGCCGGAGGCCGCGCTCGGCCCGCACGAGCTGGCGCTCAAGGCGATGCCGGGCGTGCAGTCGCTCGACGCGGAAGGCAACGCCCGCGCGCTCGATCTCCTGGAGCGCGCGCTGGCGCTCGACCCCGATTCCCAGCTGGCCGTCGCGCTTGCGGCCTGGGCGTATGCCCAGCGGACCATCTATCACTTCGCGAGCCACCCCGGCAGCGAGCAGGCGCGCGGCCTCGCGCTCGCGCGCAAGGCGCTGTCGCTCCAGGGCGATGCGACCACGCTCGCGGTGCTCGGCACTGCGCTCACCCTGCTGGACGAGCTTGACGGTGCTGCGCATGTGATCGGCAAGGCGCTGGCGATCGACGGCGGCTGCGCCTGGGCCTGGAGCCGGAGCGGCTGGCTCGAGGTCTACCGCGGCGACGCCGACGCGGCGATCGAGCGATTCCGGATCGGGCTCGATCTCGCGCCGCAGGACGCGCTGGCCTTCAACAGCCTGGTCGGCATCGGCTGCGCGCATTTCAAGGCCGGCAACTATGCCGAGGCCGCGCGTTGGCAGCAGCGCGCCGTGCTCGAGCATCCCTCGTCGGCCTGGATGCACCGGACGCTGTGCCCGGCCTATCTGCTCACCGGGGCGCGGCCGGCGGCGCAGCGCAGTCTCGATGCGCTGCGCGCCCATCACCCCGATCTGACGCTGGCGGAGGTGCGGCGCGGCATGCCGCCGCTGCCCGAGAGCTACCGGAACCTGGTGCTGGAAGCGCTCTCCGACCTCGGCCTGCCGCAATAGCAAGGCTATTTCGGCCTGGGCATTCCGATGCTGCGGCCGATGCCGTCGGGACGCGGCACCGCCGCGTGCGCTTCGGCAATCTTGTCGATGCGGGCGCGGATGTCGGGCGGGAACGGTGCCGCTCTGCGCGCGGTCATGTCGATATGCAGCGTCATGTTCTCCGAGGTGGCCGACACCCAGCCCTCGGTGGCGTGGCGCAGCTCCTCGAAGGTGTGCAGCCGCTTGTCGTCGGCCCCGAGCAGCATGACCGCGACCTGTACGGGATCGCCGAGATGGATTTCGCGCAAATAGCGCACATGGCATTCCGCCGTGAAGGTCGAGCCGTGGCGCTCGGCGCGGTAGGCCGGTCCGAGCCCGAACTCGAGCCATAACTCGTCGATGGCGCGGTCCATCATCACGTTGTAGTAGGCCATGTTGAGATGGCCGTTATAGTCGATCCATTGCGGCTCGATCTGCATCACCGAGGACAGGAACGGCGCTGGCCGGATGGTTTCATCGACGGCGGTGGTGAGGCTTGTCATCTTGCTTTCCGTTGCTGCGATAAGCTATTGACCCGCAAGGGATCCTTTGCCAGTCAATTGGACCGGGAGGATACCCGTGAATACCAGCATTTCCGAGAATTTGAAGCGGCCCGAGCCCAAGGCGCTGGCGGGCGCGCTGGAGGCGCTCGCCGCCCGGTTCGGCAACCGGTTGATTACCTCCCAGGCAGTGCGCGAGCAGCACGGCCATACCACGACCTGGCTGCCCTCGCAGGCGCCCGATGGCGTCGTGATGGCTCAGGAGACGCCGGACATCCAGGAAACGGTGCGGATTTGCGCGAAGCACGGCGTGCCGGTGATTGCATTCGGCACCGGAACCTCGCTGGAAGGGCAGGTCAATGCGCCGGCCGGCGGCATCTGCATCGACCTGCGCGACATGAACCGGGTGCTGGAGGTGCATGTCGAGGACCTCGACTGCGTGATCCAGCCCGGCATCACCCGCAAGGCGCTGAACGAGCATCTGCGCGACCAGGGCCTGTTCTTCCCGATCGATCCCGGCGCCGATGCTTCGCTCGGCGGCATGGCGTCGACGCGCGCGTCGGGCACCAACGCCGTGCGTTACGGCACCATTCGCGAGAACGTGCTGGCGTTGAAGGTGGTGCGCGGCGACGGCGAGATCATCAAGACCGGCACCCGGGCGAAGAAATCCTCCGCCGGCTACGACCTGACCCATCTCTTCATCGGCGCCGAAGGCACGCTCGGCATCATCAGCGAGTTGACGATCAGGCTGCGCGGCATCCCCGAGACGATCGCGGCCGCTGCCTGCTCGTTCGACAGCCTGCGCGGCGCCTGCCAAGCCACGATCCTGGCGATCCAGACCGGCATTCCGGTGGCCCGCATCGAGCTGCTCAACACCGAGCAGGTCAAGGCCTGCAATTCCTACTCGAAGCTGACCCTGCCGGAGGCGCCGCTGCTGCTGCTCGAATTCCATGGCACCGAGATCGAGGTCGCCGAGCAGTCGAGGAATTTCGCCGAGATCGCCAGGGAATGCGGCGGCAGCGATTTCACCTGGACCACCAGGCCGGAGGATCGGACCAAGCTGTGGCAGGCGCGGCACGACGCCTACTGGTCGGTGAAGGCGCTGCGCCCCGGCGCCGGCGTGGTCGCGACCGACGTCTGCGTGCCGATCTCGCGGCTCGCCGACTGCGTCACCGAGACGGAGGCCGATCTGAAGCAGTACAACCTGATCTCGCCGATCGTCGGCCATGTCGGTGACGGCAATTTCCACTGCTCGCTCGCCTGCGACGTCGACGACAAGGACGAGATGGCGCGCGGCGAGGAGTTCATGCATCGCTTGGTCGAGCGCGCGCAGGCGATGGGCGGCACCTGCACCGGTGAGCACGGCATCGGCCAGGGCAAGCAGAAATATCTCGAGGCCGAGCTCGGCCCCGAGGCGCTGGACGCGATGCGCGCGCTGAAGCAGGGGCTCGATCCGCAGAACATCTTCAACCCCGGCAAGATCGTGCCGGCGAAGTGAGGCCTTAGGGCGGGTGTTCATAAGTAGCGGGTAGGGTGGGCTAAGCGGCCAAGTGCACAGAAGCATGCCAAGCAAGGACCGGAGCGTGCCCACCATTCCAGAGCGATTTCTTGAGACAATGGTGGACACGGCGCTGGCGCGCCTTAGCCCACCCTACCGGCTCATCCGGGCTACTTATTCAACCCGCCTTGCACCCCACCTTGAAGCCCGCCTCGGTGAGGCGGGCCAACACGTCGTTGCGATGGGCGCGGTCGCGGGTCTCGATCACGAGCTCGAGCAGCGTCGCTTTCGCGGGCAGGTCGGAGAAGGTCCGCTGGTGCGAGACCTCGATGATGTTGGCGCCGGCCTCGGCGAGCAGATTTGCCACCGCGGCGAGCTGGCCGGGGCGGTCGGCGAGGTCGATCTTGAGCTGCGTCAGCCGGCCCTCGCGCGCGAGCTCGCGCGTCAACACCGAGGCGACCAGGCGGGTGTCGATGTTGCCGCCGGTCAGCACCAACCCGACATGGCGGCCGCGGAATGGATCGGGGGCCGCCATGATCGCGGCGAGTCCGGCGGCGCCGGCGCCTTCGGCCACCGTCTTCTCGATCGAGATCAGGGTCGCGACCGCGCATTCGATCTCGGCCTCGTCGAGCAGGACGATGTCGTCGACCAGCGCGCGGATGATCTCGGTGGCGATCCGCCCGGGCGCCTTGACCGCGATGCCCTCGGCCAGCGTGTCGCCGCGCATCGGCAACTGCTCGCCCTTGATGGCATTGTACATCGAGGGATAGAGCTGTGCCTGCACGCCGATGATGCGCAAATCCGGCTTCAGCGACCGCGCCGCGACCGCCATGCCCGATATCAGCCCGCCGCCGCCGATCGGAACGACCAGGGTGTCCAGCACGGGCGCGGCCTTCAGCATCTCCAGCGCGATGGTGCCCTGGCCGGCGATGATCAGCGGATCGTCATAGGGATGGATCAGCGTCAGGCCGCGATCGGCGCCATGCTGGCGCGCGAATGCGGCGGCTTCCTCCAGCGTCCCGGGCGAGATGATGACCTCGGCGCCATGCCGCCTGGTGTTCTCGACCTTCACCATCGGCGTGCCGGCGGGCATCACGATGGTTGCGGGAATACCGAGCCGCTTGGCGTGATAGGCTACGCCCTGCGCATGATTGCCGGCGGACTGGGCGATGACGCCGCGGCGCCGCTCGTTGTCCGATAGTGCGAGCAGGCGGTTCAGCGCACCGCGCTCCTTGAAGGTGGAGGTGAATTGCAGGTTCTCGAATTTGAGCCAGATGTCGCAGCCGAGCATCTCGCTCAACGTTCGGCTCCGGTTGCATTCGGTGATCGGCACGGAATCGCGGATGATCTCCGCGGCGGCCCTGACATCGGCCAGCGTGACCGGAAGGCGGCTGAGATCGGCGGTGGAGACGGATCGGCCGAGCGGAGCGGATTCGGGAGCTTGCAGCATGCGCCTTGATAGCGCTCCACGCACGCTTTCGATAGCTATAATCGCTTCACCCGGGATCGCCCGTCATTCCACTCTCCCACAGGCCCGTGTGGGAGAGGGCGGCAGCGTCAGGCCATCACTTCGCGGGCGACTGCGCGTGGGCCTGCTTCAGCGCGCTCTTGCAGCCGTCGGAAAGCTGATCGAATTTTTCGGTCATGCACTGCTTGATGCGGCCGCCGCCGGGCGCGATGCCAGCGCAGACGGTCTGCACGTCGCTCATGCAGGCCTGGCGGAGCGCGCCGCGCGGCGCGCCGTCCTGCGCACCGGCGCGACGGGCAAAGCTTACCGCAATCGAAGCCGCGAGCAGGGCGGCGGTCGCGCGCTTGAGCGCGCGCAGCGTGGCCGGTCTCACCACGCGCAGACCCTCCGCGGGCCGAACGCGGTCGGCGTCAACCAGCAGCGGCCGGCATAATAGGGCGCCTCGTAGGCCGCGGATGGTCCATACGGATAGCCGTAATAGCCATAAGGAACGCCGTTGCGGTAGCACGCGCCGTCGAGCTCGCGATGCCAGCCCAGGCCGCAGAGGCCACGCACCTCGATGACCGGGTTCGAGGACGGCGCCGGCGAAGGGCCGATCGGAAAGGCGCGCGCCATGGGCGCCGCCGCCGTCGCGGCGACGGCGAATGCCGCCGCCAGGTGAGATAGTCGCATGGGATCGTTCCTTTCTTGCTGGGGAAAAATGCGACCGCCGGCCGACCGGAAGAGAGGGGCTGTTTCGGACCGGCGGTCGCCGCGCGCGGGCCAACATGCGCAACGATTGGCCGCCGCGATCGGATGCGAAGGGTAATCGGCTAGAAGCCGTAGCCGTCGTCGGGGAAGGTCACGATCGTGCCGCTGCGCGTGATGCTGCGGCCGTTCGATCCAGTGGTCGTGCACGAATATTCATAGGTGTTGGGACCGACGCGGCTGATGCTCTCCAGCCGCGAGAAAGCGCCGCCGTCGGGGCCGATGATCGAGACCGAGCGCGCGCAGATATCGTCCCGGCAGCCGCCGCTGGCGCGGCCATGGTAGATGCCCTGCGAGGTCGCAAAGCTTTCACTGCGCGTCCAGGCATCGGCCTGCGGGATGCTCGCTATTCCGAGCACGGCGGCCAACGTCAGTGACGCGAGAGCGGGTTTCATCGGCCTCTCCCTTGTTCGGAGCCGCCGGCGCCGAAGCAGCCGGCCGCAGCTGGTGCGGCGGAAACTGCACGCCGCGCTTTGCCGCAGTGTTTCCGCGCGCGGTCGAATTTGTAACGTTTTGTAACTCCGCACGGTTCTGCCCTATTGCCGCCCGCGCACCGCCGCATGGAGTGCGCTCATGGACGATCGCAGCATCCTGGTCGTGGAAGACGACCGCGAGATCCGCGCATTGCTCGCCGACTTTCTGGCACGCGAGGGTTTTTCGACCGTCTGCGCCGAGGACGGCGCGGCGATGGATCGCGTGCTGGCGCGGGCGCGTCCCGACCTGATCGTGCTCGATCTGATGCTGCCCGGCGAGGACGGGCTCTCGATCTGCCGCCGCCTGCGCGCCAAAGGCGGGCCGCCGATCCTGATGCTCACCGCCAAGGGCGAGGATGTCGACCGCATCGTGGGCCTCGAGCTCGGTGCCGACGACTATCTGCCGAAACCGTTCAATCCGCGCGAGCTCCTGGCGCGCATCCGCGCGATTCTGCGCCGGATGGACGGATCGGCCGCGCGCGGGCCAAACGTTCCGTCGCGCCGGATCGGTTTCGGCGCGCTGGTCATCGATCTCGATGCCCGCCATCTCGTCGACGGCAACCAGGCTGTGGTCGAGCTGACCGCGATGGAATTCCATCTGCTCACCTGCTTCCTGGAGCGCCCCAAGCGGGTGCTGTCGCGCGACCAGCTGCTCGACTGGACCCGGGGCCGCGCCGCCGAGCCGTTCGACCGCACCATCGACGTCTCGGTCAGCCGGCTGCGGCGCAAGCTCGCCGCGGTCGATCCTGCGGCGTGCTCCTCGATCAAGACCGTGCGCAATGGCGGCTACTTGTTTGCCGCCGACCTGCGCTTCCTCTGAACGCCGCACGGAGCTCATGATGAGCCGTCTTCGCATTGCCGCCCGCCTCGCGCTGATCGTGGTCAGCGCCGTCGTCCTGGTGCAGATGATCGCGCTCACGCTCTACTTCGTCGAGCTGCGCGAGAACCCCGAGAAGGCGGGTTTCAACCTGTTCTTCAACCAGATCGCCGCGGTGGTGCAGGCGCTCGATCGCCTGCCGGCGGAAGATCGCGAGCTGATCGCGCGCGCCGGCACCAACGCGCGCGTGAAGCTGACGATCCGCGACGATATTCCGGCGCACACCGTCGATGCTCCGATCTTCGCGGTTGCCAAGCAGCGGTTGCGCGCCTTGATCGGCGCGTCCGACGACCGCTTCATGGCGTTCGCCCTGGTCGTTCCGGGACGCGACGGCGACCGGCCGTTCTTGCATTGGCGCGACGTGATCAGCGCGCGCCTGCATGCGGTCGTAGGCCTCACCTCCGGCGGCTATCTGGAGATCGACACCTGGAGCGAATTGGGCCTGCGGCTGCTGGGAATACCGGTCGGGCTGCTCGCGGGGATCCTCGGTTTCGTGGTGGCGCTCGCGGCCCTGATCGCCGTGCGCCGCGAGACCCGGCCGCTGACCGAGCTTGCGATCGCGATCGCCCGCTTCGCCGAAGCCGTCGAGGCGCGGCCGATCGCCGAGCGCGGCGCGCCCGACGTGCGCACGCTGATCCGCGCCGTCAACGCCATGCAGGCACGCATCACCGAGCTGTTGCAGAGCCGCACGCTGGTGCTCGGCGCAATCAGCCACGATCTGCGCACCTATGTGACGCGGCTGAAGCTCCGGCTCGAGCTGTTGCCGAGGAGCGAGCAAAGCGTCAAGGCGGCGGCCGACCTCGATGGCATGCAGTCGCTGATGGACGACGCGCTCGCCTTCGCGCGCGCCTCCTTTGCCGAAGCTTCGGATGAAAGCGTCGATCTTGCCTCCGTCGCGCGACAGGAGTTCGAGGCGCGCAAGACGCAAGGGGCGGCGGTCACGCTTTGTGGCGCGCAGGCGCCGCTCCTCGTGCGCGGCTCGCCGGTCGGCGTGGCGCGGGTGCTGTCGAACCTCACAGCCAATGCGCTTGCCTATGGCGGCCGCGCCGACATCTCGCTGCATGCAGGCGCCGGTCTCGCCGAGCTTTGGATCGAGGACCGCGGGCCGGGCATCCCGCCGGCCGAGCGCGCCCGCGTGTTCGAGCCGTTCTTCAGGCTCGATCCGTCGCGCAGTCGCGATTTCGGCGGCGCCGGCCTCGGGCTTACCATCGTCCGCCAGATCGTGGAAGCAAGCCGCGGCATGGTTGCGATCGAGGACCGTCCCGATGGCGGCACGCGCCTGCGCGTCCTGCTGCCGCGCGCGTCAGCGCGCGCCGTCGTTGCAGAAGGTCGAGCTGTTCGAGCAGTTTCGCAGGATGGGTAGAGTGCAGCGAAACCCGTCACTGGTGGCGCCGATGATGGGTTTCGCTCCGACCGTCCGTGCTGTTGCAGCTTCGCGCGACAAGTTGCTCTACCCGTCCTGCAAGCGTCGCCGCGTCGTCAGCGTCACGCCTTCGGCGCCAGCGCGCGGACGGCTTCCTCGACGCTGTGGAAGACGTGCTGCTTCGGCAGCGCATCGAACAGCCCGAAGCGCGCGAAGGCGTCCTGCGCCCGCTGCGATTCGAGCCGCGCCACCGCGATCGCGACGTCCATCCGGCCGCATTCCCTGATCAGCTCCAGCAGCGACTGCGCAGCGGTGAAATCGATTTCCGGCATGCCGCTCGCTTCCAGCACCAGCAGCTTCGGCGCGGGCTGCGTGTGCTGCAACAAATGCTGCGCGTCGGCGCGGAAGCTCGCACCGTTGAGGAACGACAATGGCGCCTGCAGGCCGATGACGGCGACGCGAGGCACGCGCTCGCCCGCGACATGCGGATTGCTGGGCCACCAGATCGTGGTGCCGGGCACCCGCTCGAACACCGCGAGCCGCGCCCGCGTCGTGCTCCAGATGCCGTGCAGCAGCGAGAGAATGATGCCGACGGCGACGCCCTGCTCGATCGGCAGCGCGATGATGGCCGCCGCGGTCGCGACGATCAGCAGGAACTCCGGCCGCGACTGCCGGTAGATGGTCGCGATCTGCCGCAAGCGGATGATGCGCAGCGCGACGAACAGCAGCACGCCGCCGAGCGCCGCTTCCGGCACATGCTGCAGCAGCGTCGCGCCGAAGGCGAGCAGAGCCAGCACGATGCCGGCGGCGATCAGGCCCGCGAGCTGCGTCTGTCCGCCGGTCTCGGCGACGATCCCGGTGCGCGGCGGGCTGGCATTGACCGGAAACGCGCCGAACAGTCCGGCCAGCAGGCTGCCGGTGCCGGCGCCGAGAAAGTCGCGGTCGATGTCGGCGGGCCGGTCGGGATCGGACGGGAACGAGCGTGTGGTCGCCGCGGTCTGCACCATCACCACGATCGCGACCAGCAGGCTCAGGGGCACGAGCCGCACCCAGTGCTCCGGTGAGACCACCGGCAGCGACGGCAGCGGCAGCGTGCCCGGCACGGCGCCGACCACATGCACGCCCCTGCTTTCGAGCCCGCCGGCGATCACGGCGACGGTGGCGGCGACGAGGCCGAGCAGCGCGCCCGGAATCCGCGCATTGATGTTTTCGGAGAGCATGACCGCGGCCAGCACGCCGAAGCCGATGCACAGCGTGAATGGATTGGCTTCGCCGATATGCCGCGCCAGCACGGCGATGCGCTCCAGGATCGGTCCGGTGGGCGAGGGCAGGCCGAGCACGCCCGGCATCTGCGACACCAGGATGTGCACGGAAATGCCGGCGAGGAAGCCGACCGTGACCGGCACCGAGAGCAGGTTGGCGATGCCGCCCATCCGGAACACGCCGCCGAACAGCAGCACCACGCCGACCAGGAGCGCCAGCGCCATGGCGAGTCCCTGATAGTCCGGCGAGCCCGAGGCGGCGAGCGCGGCCAGCCCGCCGGCGAAGATCGGCGTGATCGTGGAATCGGCGCCGCAGGACAGGAAGCGGTTGCCGCCGAACATGGCAAAGCCGACCGAGCCGGCGATGAAGGCATAGAAGCCGATCTGCGGCGGAAAGCCGCCGAGCCGCGCGGTCGCCATCTGCTCGGGGATTGCGATCGCGGCGAGCGTCAGCCCGGCGATCAGATCGGCGGCAAAGAACGCCGGCGAATAGGCCGCAAGCGACCGGAACACCGGCCAGGGTTTCTCAACCGTTGCGTTATCCGTCATCGGTCGGGAATTCCTCATAATTCCCGCCAGAAGGCAGGGTTATAGCATTCGCGGGCGACGGACTATCAAGTGAGGAACTCCGTGTCGAGCCGCTGCGTTTCCGGAGCGGCTTTCAAACGTTCAGGGATCACGAGGTTCACTCCCATGAAGATGCTCGTCACCGTTCCGCTTCTGACACTCGTGGCCGCAACTGCGATCGCCTCGGCGCAACCGGTGCGCTGGACCAGATATTCCATTCCATCGACCGGCACCTCCGTCGACATGCCCAGCTCGATTTTCACCGAGAAGGGCAAAATGCCGGATGGTTTTGCCTATGGGCAGCGCTTCACCACTGCCGATGGCCAGGCCGATCTGACCATTCAGACGCTGCCCAACGACCATAATGAGACGCCGGCCGCCTTTCTCGCCAGCCGGCACCCTCCCGCCGACATCCAGTACAAGAGGATAACGCCGCGGTTTTTCGCCGTGTCGAGCTACAGGCACGACAAGGTCTGGTACGACCGCTGCAACTTCTCCCGCCGCTTCATCCATTGCGTCCTGATCAACTATCCGGCGCGCGAGGAGCACGATTGGGACGACATCGTCACGCGCATCAGCCTGTCCCTCCGCGGTGAGTGACCGCTTCACGCCACGCCGCGATCCCACGGCGGCTCCGGCGCGAACTCGCTTGCGATGAAATCGATGAAGGCGCGCACCTTTGCCGCTGGCTGGCGGTCGGGCAGGTACACGGCGTGCACCGAGAGCAGCTCGCTTGGCGGCTGATCCAGCGCGAGCGCGACCAGATCGCCCGCGCGCACCGCGTCGGCGACGATGAAGGTCGGCTGATAGACGATGCCCTGTCCGGCGATCGCGGCCGCGAGCAGCGCATCGCCATTGTTGGCGCGCAGGTTGCCGGCGATCGGAACGCTGACCTCGCCGCGGCGGCCCATCAGCCAGCGATCGGTCCCCGTTTGCGACAGCGTGTAGCCGAGGCAGTTGTGACCGGCGAGATCGGCGGCGGCGCGCGGCGTCCCGCGTTTCCCGAGATAGGCGGGCGCCGCGCAGACCATCATCCGGCACGGCGCCAGCCGTCGCGCCACGAGGCTGGAATCGCGCAAGGACCCGATCCGGACCGCAAGATCCCAGCCTTCCTCGGCGAGATCGACCAGCCGGTCGTTGAGCCCGAGCTCGATGCTGACATGAGGATGGGCCTGCGCGAATGCCGCAAGCCGTGGTGCGATCTGGCGCACCCCGAAGACCAGCGGCACGTTGAGCCGGAGCAGGCCGCGCGGGGTGACGCGATCGGCTGAAACCGCGGCCTCGGCGGTCTCGATGTCGGCCAGGATGCGCTCGCAGGAAAACAGGAAGCCGCGCCCGGCATCGGTGAGTGACAATCGCCGCGTGGTGCGATGAAACAGCTTTGCGCCGAGCCGCGTTTCGAGCGCGGCGAGGTGCTTCGTCACCATGGTCTGCGACAGGCCCATGGCGCGGCCAGCCGCGGAGAGTGAGCCTGCGGCAGCGACCTTTGCGAAAACCTCGAGCCCGGTGAGCCGGTCAGGCACGACAATTTCACTCCAATAGTGTGAGCTATGTTTCCAAGATATCAGATTATCCGTCGTATGGAAATGAATGATAGTCCCGGCGACCAGAACCCGGAGACAGCCATGATCGACCAGAAAACTGCGCCCTATGCCGCACTCCTGCTGCGGCTCACGCTGGGCGGCCTGTTTCTCGCCCATGCGGGCCTGAAGCTCTTCGTCTTCACTCCCGCCGGCACTGCGGCATTCTTCGGCAGCGTCGGACTGCCGCCCGGGCTCGCCTATGTCGTGATGATGGCCGAGGTGCTGGCCGCGATTGCGCTGATCCTCGGGGCGTGGACCCGGTTCGCGGCGCTGCTCGCCGCGCCGATCCTGCTCGGCGCCATCTTCACCGTGCACGGCGCGGCCGGCTTCTTCTTCACCAACCCGCATGGCGGTTGGGAATATCCGGCGTTCTGGACCATCGCGCTCGTGGTGCAGGCTCTGCTCGGCGATGGCGCCTATGCGCTCGGTTCGCCGTTGGCGTTGCTGGGGAGCGCGAAGCTCGCCGGCGCGCATTCGCATTGAGCCGAGACTTGTAGGGTGGGCTAAGCGGCCGCGTGCATTGAAGCCCGCCAAGCAAAGGCAGAAGCGTGCCCACCATTTCAGAGCGATGCAGTCGAGAGATGGTGGGCACGCTTCGCCGTCGCTCTTACGAGCGCCGACGAAGACTTAGCCCACCCTACCGTTCCCGCCGTAGGAGTCCCCGACATGATCCTCCCGAGCCTGTTTTTATCGCACGGCGCGCCGACCTTGCCGCTCACCGACACGCCGGCCCGCGCCTTTCTCGGTCGGCTCGGGCGCACGCTTGGTCGGCCGAAGGCCATTGTCGTGATCTCGGCGCATTGGGAGACCGATGGCCCCGAGGTCAGCGCGGTCGCGCGCAACGAGACCATTCATGACTTCCACGGCTTCCCGCGCCAGCTCTATGAGCTCAGCTACCCCGCGCCCGGCGCGCCTTCGCTCGCGGCCGAGATCGCGGAGCTCCTGCACGAGGCCGACCTCGCCTGCCGCGTCGACAACCGCCGCGGCCTCGATCACGGCGCCTGGGTGCCGCTGTTGCTGATGTATCCTGCGGCCGACATTCCGGTGCTGCAGGTGTCGATCCAGCCGCATCTCGGGCCGGCGCACCATCTGCGTCTCGGGCGTGCGCTCGCCCGGCTGTGCGGCGAGGGCGTGCTGATTATCGGGAGCGGCAGCCTGACGCATGATCTGTCCGAATTCCGCGGCCAGGATCCGAACGCGCCGTCGTGCGACTGGGCCGACGGCTTCGCCGACTGGATGGGCGAGGCGCTGGCGGCTTCGCGGACCGACGACCTGCTGGCCTATCGGCGGCTCGCACCGCTCGCCGTCAAGAACCATCCGAGCGAGGAGCACCTGCTGCCGTTGTTCACCGCGCTCGGCGCCGCCGGCGCGGACTGGCGCGCCGAGCGCCTGCATACCAGCACGACCTATGGCATCCTGCGCATGGACGTGGTTGCGTTCGCGGCGGCACCGCAGCAAGTCGCAGCAGTGTAGCTGAATCGGCTGGCTTTTCACGGCGTCCTGCTCGGCTCCTGTTGATAAGCAGGAACCTGTTACCTGCGTTCGCCCGCGCTGCTTTCGTTTTGTTCCCGTTCGGGCTACCTTTCTGCGCCGCAAGATGGCGGGGTGGTGAAGGGTTTCATTGTTGATGCTTTGTCCGGCCTGCCAGATGCAAGCTGTGCCCGATGACGGCATCTGCAGGTCCTGCGGCGTCAGCTTTTCCACCGTCTGTTCGAGTTGCGATCAGCCCAACCTGCATGCCGCCAGATTCTGCAGCGGCTGCGGCGAGCGGCTGGCTCAGGCGCCTGCGCAGGGCGAGCGCAAGGTCGTCACGGTGATGTTCGCCGACATCGTCGGCTCGACCGAGCTGATCGGCCCGAGCGATCCCGAGCAGGCGATGGACCGGTTGTCGCCGGCCCTCAATCGCATGGGGGATGCGGTCCAGCAGTTCCAGGGAACGGTGACCCGCAGCATGGGCGACGGGCTGCTGGCTATTTTCGGCATTCCGCAGGCCCGGGAGGACCACGCCTTGCGCGCCTGTCAGGCCGCGCTCGCGATGATGCCGGCATTGTCCGAGCACGGCATCGCGCTGCGGGTCGGAATTCACTCGGGCGAGATCGTCACCGGCGTGCCGGACAAGTTCACCCGGGAGCAGAGCGTGTATGGCGCGGCCGTACATCTGGCGAGCCGGCTGGAGCACATGGCCCGGCCCGGCGAGATCTACCTGACCGAATCGACCTTCAGGCTGGTGCATTCGTTCTGCGAGGCCCATTCGATCGGACAGCAGGACTTCAAGGGTTTCCCGACGGCCATCAATGTCTACCGCCTGGTGGGAATGAGGCCGTCGCGCACGCCGTTCAAGGCGGCCATCCTGGGGGCCTATCGCGGGCGCGATCGGGACCTGACCGTTCTGCACGAGGCGCTCGCCTCGGCTGAGCGGGGCGATGGCAAGGCGATCGGCATTTCCGCAGCACCTGGCCTCGGCAAGAGCCGCCTGTGCTTCGAGTTCGCCAAGGCGGTCAAAGTCCGGCAGGTGCCGGTGCTGCGGACCAGCGCCTCCCTCTACAACCATTCCGGTCCGCTGCAGCCTCTGGTAGAGTTTCTGCGCGGCTATTTCAGGATCGTCGCCAGCGACGATGCCGAAGCCGTGCGCACGAAGATCGCGGCCCGCATCGAGACCATCGTTCCGCGGCTGATTGCGGACGTGCCGATCCTGGTCGAATTTCTCTGCATGCGCGACCGGAGGCCCCCACCGACATCGGACCCGAAGGCCCGGCGTGCCCGGCTGATCAACCTGGTCTGCAGCATGGTGCGGGACGGCACGCGGACGCCTACGGTGATCGTCATCGAGGACATTCACTGGCTCGACGAGGCGAGCGTCGAGTTCGTCGCGGCACTGGTCGACGTTATTGCGTCGAGCGGCGTCCTGCTCGTCCTCACCTATCGCTCCACCTACCAGCCGCCATGGGCGCGCGGGACGAACTTCGCCGAGATCCGCCTGGAGGAGCTGCGCGACGAGGACGTCTCGGCGCTGATCCGGGACATGATCGGCGACCGCTCGTCCACCCGCGCGATCCGCGATCGCATCGTCGAACGCAGCGGTGGCAACCCGTTCTTTGCTGAGGAGCTGACGCGGTCGCTGGTCGATAGCGGCGAGCTCGACGGCCGGGTGGGGGACTACGAGGCGGCGCAGCCGGACCAGACGGGAACGCTGCCCGCCACGATCCAGTCGGTGATCGGCGCGCGTATCGACCGCCTG
>NZ_JAFAVV010000689.1 GCF_019242285.1 Bradyrhizobium sp. | reverse complement strand
CTTGGTTGCGCCACCGCCTTTGGACCGCGCTCGACTCCGGCATGATGCATATGGCCAGCCAGAACCACGCGGACCCTCGCTTCACCGATCGCGGCCAGGGCGAGCGACGCCCGGCCAAGCTCGCTTTCCGGCCGCTCTGCCGCCTTGCCCTGCAGCGGCACGAGCGGGTGATGGGTAACCAGCAAGCGGATCGCGCCGGGTGACGCGGCGGTGAAGCCATCGCTCAGGCCATTGATCTGCGCCAGCGACAATCGGCCATTCTTGAAAGTGAGCGACCGCGCCGTGTTGAGCCCGACGATTGCGACTTCCTCATCGAAATAGCATTCGCGCCTGCCCGCCGCGGCATAACGCCGGTAGCGGCGCAAAGGGGAGAGGAAGCGTCGCGCGACGTCATAAAGGGGGATGTCGTGATTGCCCGGCACCATCACGACCGCGCCGCCGTTCGCCTCGATCCGGCGCAGAAAAGCGTCGGCGGCGCGGAACTGGCCGCGCCGTGCGCGCTGGGTCAGGTCGCCGCTGACAACCACCACGTCTGGGACGTGCTCGGCCAGCGCCGACGCGAGCGCTTCGACCGCCAGCGGGTCCTGGGCGCCGAAATGAAGATCGGACAAATGGGCGATCCGGCGCATCAGCCCTGGCCGGGAGCGACGATCTTGAGCTTGCCGGGGTCGACACGGAAATGGAGCGGCGAGGGCAGCCGGCGAACCTCGCCATCCAGCGCGATCTCGATCGAGTCCCCGCTCGAGTGGACCGTCAGCGTCTCGCTCTCGCCGATGGCGACGAAATCTGCGTTGCGGTCCGCGCGACCGACCAAGGTCCTGAGCGCAAACCAGATCAGACCGAGGCGCGTGCGACGAGCGACCGCAAAAATCGACAGCAGTCCGTCGGCGACGCTGTCGCGCGTGCCGACCGAGCCGGCCTCTAGGGCATAGCGATTGTTGCCGATGAACAGCAGCGATGTGACCAGCGGGCGCTCCCCTTGCCCAGTATCGATGCGCAGCCGGTGATGCGGCAGCCGCGACAGCGCCGCCCAGGCAGCGGGCAGCGTCGCCAGCCATTTTGGGAGACCTGTGCGCTCGCGTGCGTCGTCGCGGCGTCGAACCATGAACGGATATAGCCCGACCGAGGCGTTGTTGACGAAGCGATGGTCGTTGACCAGCGCGACGTCGACCGGAATGGCGGTGCCATTCACCGCGAGCGCTGCCGCCTCCTCGAGCTGAGACGGGATGGCGAGGTCGCGGGCGAGATGGTTGAGCGTGCCGAGCGGGAGAATCGCAAGCTCCACCTCTGGCCGGTCTGCCAGCGCCTGCGCGACGCAGCCCATCGTACCATCGCCGCCGCCAACGACGAGCCGCCGGGACGTCTCGGACGCCTTGCGCACCGCCCCAGCAATCTCCCGCGCCTCGACCAGCTGCACATCCGCGGTCACACCTGCTGCGGCGAAGGCCTCTGCAACCTGCTTGGCAAGCTCGTCCCCGGCCGCTGCCGCGGCTCCGCCGCCACGATTGATGAAAACCGGGATCGTCGGATCGCCCATGGCGGCTCAACGATCAGCGCGAACAAAGAGTTGCCGCTTGTGGCTTGGGTTCCTCAGCTCAGCCGGTCCAGCGCCTCGTCGCTCAAGCTGCCCGGGACGATCATCAGCGGGCACGGCAGATCACCGGCGATGCTCCCGGCAAAATGGGCGACCAGTGGCCCGGGACCGCCGCCGGCTGCGCCGAGCACAAGTGCCTGAACGGGATCGCCGCTGTCGAGCCGCTCGCGCACGACGTCGATCGGTTCGCCATGGCGGACGGTGATCGCCGGGCGAATGCCAGCCTCATCAACGATCTCGCCCGCGGCGGCGGCGACCAGTGCTTCGGCGCGGAGCCTAGCTTCCTCCTCCATCGCTGCCTGAACCCCGCCCCATTGGACGAACTCCTGCGGCGGGATGACCGCCAGCAGTTCGACGGCACCGCCGGTCTTTGCCGCGCGGCGGGCAGCGAACCGCAGCGCGATCCGCGCCTCCGGGGTTTCATCGATCACCACGAGATAGGTCCGCATCGATGCTTCTTTGCGCGAAGGGGACCAGGGTGCAAGCGGCCGCTACTTGACCCGCTTCGGCGGAGGGCGGAAACGACGATCACCCCGGGAGTTTGCTGCGACCATGCCGATTGAGATCAGGATGCCGGCCTTGTCTCCGACGATGGAGGAAGGGACGATCGCCCGCTGGCTGGTGAAGGCCGGCGACGAGGTCCATTCGGGCGATGTCCTGGCCGAGATCGAGACCG
>NZ_JAFAVV010000581.1 GCF_019242285.1 Bradyrhizobium sp. | reverse complement strand
CGGAAGTGCACGTGTTGGATGCCGGCCATTTCGCGCTCGACGAAGCCGTCGATGACATCGCCAGGCTGATGCGCGACTTCCTAGCGAAAGTACCGGCCGACTCGCGCCCCTGAGCGGCGACGAGGAACCGCCCCGGCGCCGATGAGGGCGCCGGGCATCCGGTGTCTGCGAAGCTAGATTCTTCGCCTGCGCGACATCCCGACTACGGCCGAGACCAGGAACAGCACGAGGGCGACGAAGAAGATGATCTTGGCAATTTCGACGGAGGCGCCGGCGATGCCGCCAAAGCCGAGAATGCCAGCGATCAGCGCGATAATGAGGAAGGTGACAACCCAACCCAGCATGGTGCGAACCTCTATTTGACGTGTGGACCAACGGGCAGCGGTGAGCGACTGCGATCGCCCAACCAATGCCGTCGCGGGAACAAAGGTTCCTTCAGGCGCGCCGAGGAAAATTCACGGGCGTCAGGAACAAAACTGGCCGCATCCGCCACGAAACAGGCGCTGCCGCACCCGTCGGCCAATCTGTAAATCCGCCGCGGCCGTCCCCATATCGTTCGACAATCCTGTTAAGAAGGCTCAACTTTGCCGCCCCGCGGTGTCATCGTGGGCCGGCACGAACGATTCGCATGACCGAGCCGAGCAAGCTGAGCCACCCGAGCGTCCCCGACCACCAGCCCAGGGCTGGCGGCATCGCTGCGCGCGCCCGCGCCGCGGCCGGCCCGAAATACCTTGACGGGCTCAATCCCGAGCAGCGCGAAGCGGTGGAGACGCTCGACGGTCCCGTGCTGGTGCTGGCCGGCGCCGGCACCGGCAAGACGCGCGTGCTGACCACGCGCGTCGCCCACATCCTGAGCCTCGGGCGCGCCCGTCCCAACGAGATTCTCTCCGTCACCTTCACCAACAAGGCCGCGCGCGAGATGAAGGTCCGCCTCAGCCAGATGCTGGGCCAGGCGGTGGAGGGCATGCCATGGCTCGGCACCTTTCACTCGATTGGTGGCCGTATTCTGCGCACCCATGCCGAGATGGCGCAGCTCAAGTCGAACTTCACCGTGCTCGATGTCGACGACCAGGTGCGGCTGCTGAAGCAGTTGCTGCAGGCCGAGGACATCGACGACAAGCGCTGGCCCGCGCGCATGCTCGCCGGCCTGATCGACGGCTGGAAGAACCGCGGCCTCGCCCCGTCGCAGGTGCCGGCCGCCGAAGCCGCGATGTTCGCCAATGGCAAGGGCGGCAAGCTCTATGCAAGCTATCAGGAGCGGCTGAAGATCCTCAACGCCGCCGATTTCGGCGATCTGCTGCTGGAGAACATCCGCATCTTCCGCGAGCACCCCGACGTGCTCAGGCAATACCAGACGAGGTTCAAGTTCATCCTGGTCGACGAGTACCAGGACACCAATGTCGCGCAATATCTGTGGCTGCGGCTGCTCGCGCAGGCGCCGTCGCCGCCCACCTCTCCCCGCGCGCGGGGAGAGGTCGCATCGCGCCGCGATGCGAATGAGGGGGACTCTCCACCTGCTGTGCTCGTGGAGAGAGCCCCTCACCCCAGCCCTCTCCCTCTCCCCGTGAGGAACGGGGAAAGGGAGCAGAGTGGGCCTGCAATTTCCCCCAAGAACATCTGCTGCGTCGGTGACGACGATCAGTCGATCTATGGCTGGCGCGGCGCGGAGGTCGACAACATCCTGCGCTTCGAGCACGACTTTCCCGGCGCCAAGGTGATCCGGCTGGAGCGCAACTACCGCTCGACCGGCCACATCCTCGCCGCAGCGTCCTATTTGATCGCGCACAATGAGGGCCGGCTCGGCAAGACCCTGCGCACCGAGGACGTCGCCGGCGAGAAGGTCACCGTCACCGGCGCCTGGGACTCCGAGGAAGAAGCGCGCGCGATCGGCGAGGAGATCGAGGAACTGCAGCGCCGGAGCGAGAAGCTCAACGAGATCGCGATCCTGGTGCGCGCCTCCTACCAGATGCGCGAGATCGAGGACCGTTTTGTCACCCTCGGCCTGTCCTATCGCGTGATCGGTGGTCCGCGGTTCTACGAGCGGGCCGAGATCCGCGACGCGCTCGCCTATCTGCGCGTGATCAATTCGCCGGCCGACGATCTCGCCTTCGAGCGCATCGTCAACGTGCCGAAGCGCGGGCTCGGCGACGCCACCGTGCAGCTCCTGCACGATCACGCCCGCAAGCGTCGCATTCCGCTGTTCGAGGCGGCGCGCGCGATGGTCGAAACCGACGAGCTGAAGCCGAAGGCACGCGGCAGCCTGCGCGACCTGATCGTGCAGTTCGACCGCTGGCGCGTGCAGCGCGAGGTGACGTCGCATACCGAGCTCGCCCAGATCATGCTGGACGAGAGCGGCTACACCGACATGTGGCAGAAGGACCGTTCTGCCGACGCCGCCGGCCGCCTGGAGAACCTCAAGGAGCTGGTGCGCTCGATGGAGGAGTTCGAGAACCTGCAAGGGTTCCTCGAGCACATTGCGCTGGTGATGGATCGGGACGGCGACGGCGAGGACGACGCGGTGTCCTTGATGACGCTGCATTCGGCCAAGGGCCTGGAGTTCGACAACGTGTTCCTGCCGGGCTGGGAGGAAGGCCTGTTCCCGAGCCAGCGCACGCTCGACGAGCAGGGCCGCGCCGGCCTCGAGGAGGAGCGCCGGCTCGCCCATGTCGGGCTGACCCGCGCCCGGCGGCGCGCGAAAATCTATTTCGCCACCAACCGCCGCATCCACGGTTCCTGGACCACCACGATTCCCTCGCGCTTCCTCGATGAACTGCCGCAGGCCAGCGTCGAGATCACGGAGTCGAAAGGCGGTGGCGGCTGGGGCGGCGCCGGCGGCTACGGCCCCTCGCGCTTCGACGACATGGATTCCTTCGGCTCGAGCTACCGCACCCCCGGCTGGCAGCGCGCGCAGGCCGCGCGCGACCGCGGCCGCAACGGCCAGGGCCAGGCCCGCGGCGGCTTTGACGATGAGCAGTCGCCATTTTCAGGCTCGCGCAGCAATGCCTCCGGACGTGGCGAGTTCGGCGGCTTCGGCCGCAAGAAGCGCGCGCCGATCACCATCGAGGGCGAGCTGGTCGCGAAATCCACCGGCACGGTCTCGGAATTTTCGTTGGAGGACCGTGTCTTCCACCAGAAATTCGGCTATGGCCATGTCGTGAAGGTCGACGGCAACAAACTCACCATCGCCTTCGACAAGGCCGGCGAGAAGAAGGTGGTCGATACGTTCGTGGAGCGGGCGTCGTAGGCCGCAGCATGACCCCGCCGACCCCTCCCCTCCTCATCCGCGCCGCCGACGGCGCGACCGCCGCCTCTGCCTGACTCAATACAACCAGCCAGTGTTGCCGCCCTGCCCTTGACCGCCGCGCGCGTCATCGGGAAAGATGGCGCCATGTTTAAGGGCTGCTCGATTTTTCTCATTTTCACCTTCGCAACGGCGGCATCGGCGCAAGCCGAGACGATGACTTTTTCCGACGCCGCCGGGATGCTGGCGAAGAGCTGCGCCGCCGACATCGACACCAATTGCCGCGGCGTCAGCTTCGACGCGAATCGCCTGAAGGAGTGCCTTTCGCGCAACAGGGACGCGCTCTCGCCGCAGTGCAGGAGCGACTACCTCACGAGCTTCGATGCGATCCAGAAGCGCGTCGCCGCGCGCGTCACGGTGGCCAATGCCTGCGGGCGCGAGATCGTCAAGCTGTGCAACGGCTCGACCAAGGAGACCTCGAAGTCCATCCCCTGCCTGATCGCGGCCCAGGGCGTCAGCCGGAACTGCACCCAGGCCATCGACAACGCAGGGTATCGGTGATGGGCGCCACCCGTCGCATCCTGGGGCTCGCGGCGCTGGCCACCCTGATGCTGGCCACCGCCTCGCGCGGCCAGGCTCTTCCGGAGCGCGACGAGATCGTCAACGCGCTGAGCCAATTCGACAGCGCGCCCGACATCGACGTCATGGCGCTGCGCCAGAAGGCGCAGGAGAAATCGCGCTCGCGCGGACGCAACGAGCCGCCGCCGACCCAGCGGGTGCCGGTGGCGCCGGAGTTGCAAAGCCTGCCGACCTTCACCCTCGACATCCATTTCGACACCGACACGCCGGTGGTGCGGCCGGATTCCTACCAGACGGTCGGCCGCCTCGCCGACGCCTTCGTCAATGCCAAGCTGCAGCCCTACAGCTTCCTGGTGGTCGGTCACTCGGACTCGACCGGACGGCGCGAGGCCAGCCTGATCCTGAGCCAGCGCCGCGCCGACGCGGTCCGTGACGTGCTGGTCAATACCTTCAAGATATCGGCGAAGCGGTTCCAGACCCTCGGCCTCGGCGAGGAGCAGTTCATCGATCCCGCGCGTCCGACCTCGCCGGCCAACCTGCAGATCCAGATCGTCACGGTAGGGAAAATGGCCGATCAGGAACCGCCGCCGGCCGAGCCGGCCGCCGCACCGGCGCCGGCGAAGAAGACAGGGAAGAAGAAGCACTGATCGGTCGACTCTGACCCTGGAACTCGATCGCGTGTCGTCATGACCCACTATATCGCCATCATCGAGGATGCCGGTCCAGATCACGCGGTGGGCGTGTGGTTTCCGGACCTTCCAGGCTGCACCTCCGCGGGCGATGACATCGACGAAGCCCTGCGTAACGCGCCACAGGCCCTGGAGCTTTATGCGGAAGGCGTCGCCACGGATGGCAAGCCGCTGCCGCGTCCACGAAGCCTCGCGGAACTGAAGTCCGATCCGGAAGTCGCCGACGATCTCAACACCTACATGATCGCCCTGATCGAACTGCCCGCCCGGGTCCACGCGGCGGAGTAGAAATTACCGCAATCCGGCGATTGCAGAACACATTTTTTCTTCCTATCTGAGCCGTCCTCCACCCTTCGGCCGGGCCGTCGTCGCGCGTCCGGGGCCGAACGATCAGACATAAAGCCCTGCATGACGCCCATCATCTCCGTCGCCAACCTGTCGAAAACCTATGGCACCGGCTTCAAGGCGCTGACGAACGTCAATCTCGACATCGACAAGGGTGAGATTTTCGCCCTGCTCGGCCCCAACGGCGCCGGCAAGACCACGCTGATCGGCATCGTCTGCGGCATCGTCAACGCGAGCGAGGGAAGCGTCACGGTCGGCGGCCACGACATCAACCGCGACTATCGCGCCGCGCGCTCGCTGATCGGACTGGTGCCGCAGGAGCTGCATACCGACGCCTTCGAGACGGTGTGGGCGACCGCGAGTTTCAGCCGCGGCCTGTTCGGCAAGCCGAAAAACCCCGACCATATCGAGAAGGTGCTGAAGGCGCTGTCGCTGTGGGACAAGAAGGATTCCAAGATCATCACGCTGTCCGGCGGCATGAAGCGCCGCGTGATGATCGCCAAGGCGCTGTCGCACGAGCCGCAGATCCTGTTCCTGGACGAGCCGACCGCGGGCGTCGACGTCGAACTGCGCAAGGGCATGTGGGAGGTGGTGCGAGGTCTCAAGGCTTCCGGCGTCACCATCATCCTGACCACGCACTACATCGATGAGGCCGAGGAAATGGCCGACCGCGTCGGCGTCATCAACAAGGGCGAGATCATCCTGGTCGAGGACAAGGCCGATTTGATGCAGAAGCTCGGCAGGAAGCGGCTGACGCTGCACCTGCAGGGCCGGCTCGACAGGATTCCCGAGGCGCTTGCGCCCTACCATCTCGCGCTCGGCGAGGAGGGCCGGCAACTGGTCTACGACTACGACACCAGAGGCGAGCGCACCGGCATCACCAGTCTCCTCGGCGACCTGCGCAACGCCGGCATCCGCTTCGCGGATCTGGAGACCACGCAATCCTCCCTCGAAGACATCTTCGTCAGCCTGGTGCGACCGCAATGAACCACAGAGCCATCGGCGCGATCTACAAGTTCGAGATGTCGCGCACCTGGCGCACGCTGCTGCAGAGCATCGTCTCGCCGGTCGTCTCGACCTCGCTCTATTTCGTGGTGTTCGGGGCTGCGATCGGCTCGCGCATCACCGAGGTCGAGGGCGTCAGCTACGGCACCTTCATCGTGCCCGGGCTGATCATGCTGTCGGTCCTGACCCAGAGCATCATGAACGCCTCGTTCGGCATCTACTTCCCGAAATTCGTCGGCACCATCTATGAAATCCTCTCCGCGCCGGTCTCGTTCTTCGAGATCGTGCTCGGTTATGTCGGCGCGGCCGCGACCAAGTCGATCCTGCTCGGCCTGATCATCCTCGCCACCGCCGCCCTGTTCGTGCCGCTGCACATCCATCATCCGCTGTGGATGATCGCCTTCCTGGTGCTCACGGCCGTGACCTTCAGCCTGTTCGGCTTCATCATCGGCATCTGGGCCGACGGCTTCGAGAAGCTGCAGATGATCCCGATGCTGGTGGTGACGCCGCTGACGTTTCTCGGCGGCAGCTTCTATTCCGTCAACATGCTGCCGCCCACCTGGCGCGGCGTCGCCCTGCTCAATCCCGTCGTCTACCTGATCAGCGGCTTCCGGTGGAGCTTCTACGAGATCGCCGACGTCAGCGTGGCCGTCTCGATCGGCATGACGCTGGCGTTCCTGGTCATCTGCCTGATCATCGTGGCCTGGATCTTCCGCACCGGCTACCGCCTCAAGCGGTAATCCTCATGGCAGGTAACCGGTCGACATCAGCGCAGCCATCATAAGCGCAGTCATGGCGAGAATGCCGGCGGCCGTCATGAACATGAACGGCAGCGGCAGGCCGATCGGCAGCGCAGCGCTCTTAGCTTTCGTCCTGGCTCTCTTCATCTCTACGTCCTCGAAAATCCGGTATGGACCGCGCCGCCTGGTGCCTAGGTGAAACGCCGGTGCGCCCAAAAGGTTGCCTGCCTCGCGTCCATTCCGCACTGGCCTGCATCCAGCGGCCCTCGGCTGCCGCTCGCGAAAATGTCAGGCCCGATGGCCGGCCGCCGTCTTGTTTGCGCCGAGCGAAGGGTTAACGATGCCGCCGCGGGCCGCTGGAACCAAAGCCGTTCTCCGGGCATATTGATTGCCGGGGGACGGAGAGCCGCGGTGCTGTCAAACTCGAGGCCGGAGGCCACACCGAAGATGCGTTCGTTCACCATCGCGATTGCCGGATTGCTGCTGCTCTTCGGCAATGCCGCGCAGGCAAAGGTCGACATCACCGTCGACAAGGACAATCAGATGATGACCGTCGCCGTCGACGGTGTCGCGCGCTACCACTGGCCGGTCTCGACCGGCATCCCCTCGCGGGAGACGCCGAGCGGCAACTTCCGCGCCTTCCGCATGGAAGAGGATCACTTCTCCAAGGAATTCGACGACGCGCCGATGCCGCACTCGATCTTCTTCACCAAGATCGGGCATGCCATCCACGGCACCGATTCCGAGAGCCGGCTGGGCACGCCGGCCTCGCATGGCTGCGTGCGATTGTCGAAGGCCAACGCCGCGACGCTCTACGCGCTGGTCGAGGAGCAGGGCGTGCTCAACACCACGGTGACTCTGACCGGCTCGGCCCAGGTCGCGCTGGCGCGCAATCCGCGCCGCGGCCAGACCGCCGTCGCCCGCGCCGAGCAGCCGCAATACCAGCAGGCGGAGCAGCCGCAATACCAGCAGCAGGATGCCCAGGTGCAGGATACGGACTCCGGCCAGCCGGTCGTGCTGACGCCGCAGCCCCAGATGTTCCCGGGCCGCCGCATCGTGCCGCAACAGCGCCCCGACGATGGCTACATCTATCCGTCCGACGGCAGCTCGAACGCGCAGGTCTACCCGGCGCCGCGCAGCAGCGGTCGGCGCGTCTATGACGCCCAGGCCTATCCGCAGCAGCAGCCGTCCTCTCGGGATGACAGCTCGGGTTATTATCAGCGCACGCCGCCAGGCTATTACTACCAGCCGCGCCAGCAATATTATCAGCCGCGCGGCTACTATCAGAACTGACGCGCAGCAACGTATCGGGCTCGTTCGGGCGGCGGAGGCGATGGCTTCCGCCGCCCTTTGCTTGAACGCGGTTTCGCCGCCTAGAGCTTCCGTTCCGATGGAATCGGAACGGAAGCTCTAGCGTTTTTGTTTTGACGCGTTTTCTTCATGCGAACCGGTATCCACTTCGCTCGAAAACGCTCTAAGGCCGCATCTTACAGCCTCGCATCGGTCCCGGAGGCGCACGGCCTGCGCACCCCGCGCATTGCGTCGCCTGCCCTTTCAGGGCCTTACCGTCATCACGCAATTTGTGATGAGGGTGTGATGGAATGTCGTCCTGGCAGTCATCCAACTGTCAAGTCCGCCCAATAGGTTCCCGCGTGACGGTTTGACTACAGTCCCTTTTGCGTGCACCAGCCGATTTTCGGAGCTTCCCATGAAACGCGGCTTCGTCGTCCTGCTTTCGGTTGGCGTCATTCTGACGCTCGGCTACTTCACGGCGACCCGATGGGCGATCCACCACAGGACCCTGGCGTTCGCGGACATGATGCGTGGTGACCGCAGCATTTCGATCGACGTCGCGGTGCGGCGCGACCGCGAAATGGAGGAAGTCGCCGACATGATCGAGCTGCCGGTCGCGATCTTAAGCCATGGCAACACGGTGAAAAATACCGAGTATTCCTTCCTCACCAATCTGTTTGCAGCGCGCGGCTATCTGGTGGCGAGCATCCAGCACGATCTCGACGGCGATGATCCCATGGTCACCAAGGCGGGCGAGGAATATGTCGGCCGCCGCATGCAATACAACCGCGGCATCGGCAATATCCTGTATGCCATCGACGAACTGAAGAAGCTCTATCCGAACGCGGATTACCGTCACCTGACGATGATCGGCCATTCCAATGGCGGCGACATCTCGATGTATTTCGCCAAGCTGCACCCAGACCTGGTGAAGAAGGTCGTGACGCTGGACAATCTGCGCGTGCCGTTCATTACCAGCGGCCAGGTCAGGATCCTGTCGTTCCGCTCGAGGGATCCGGTGTTCAAGGCTGATCCAGGCGTCGTTCCGGACGACGAGCTGTGCGCCAAGGCGGGCATCACGGTGGTGAAGACCGAGTTCCAACACAACGATCTCAGCGATCGCGGCCCGGACAGCGTCAAGCTGTCCATCCAGGACCGGGTCAATCAATTTCTCGACGACGAGGAAGGGGTCTCGCCGATGTCGCTGTTGACTGCGGCCGCACCGCCGGCGAACCCGCCCCAGGCAACGGGCAAGAACTGAGACGAACGCGCGGCAGCTATTGCTATCTGAACGCGCCGCCGCCCCGCTCGGCGATTTTCCGGACAGCGTCCGCAAAGGCGCGCGCCACCGGCTCGAGGATGTCCGGCCCGGTGTTGCCGAGGTCATCACCCGGCGTGTGAAAAAAGCGATGATAGCCGGCGAGACCAATAAAATTCGCATAGCCGGCCGCCTGGACGTCGCGCAGTTCGCCGACCGCCTGCTGCTTCGCCTCGAAACGCCTGGCCTTGAAAGTGGCAAAGCTCTCGCCGACCAGCGACGTGGCGGATGGGCTGTAGATCAGGAGGCGCTCGTCATTGACCTCGTTGGATCGCACAGGTCCCTGCGCCCCTTCGGTCCAGGCATAGCAGGCGTTCGACGAGCCGAAATGCAGCCAGGCCAGCGTCGCCTTCGGCGGCGGCGCGCCGTGCTTCAGGAACAGCTCCATGCCGCCATGACCGATCTCATGGCCGACGGTGGCGACGAACACAAAATCGAGCGGCATCTTTGCCGCGGCGACGCTGCGCGCCACCGCGAGGAAATTCGCCACGCCCGGCCCGCGCTCGCAGACACAGGTGTACCAGCCGGTCAGCGGCGTCGACACCACGACGACCGGGCCGATGCCGTCGCCCAGCCGCGCGACGACATTGCGTCCGACGACGTCGCGCCGATAGTGGCCGGCGACGTCGAAACTGAGCGGCGCGCCTGCGGCAGCCGCCCGCTCGAACAGGCCCCTCGCCCTTCCCGGCACCACCACGACCGGCACCGGCCAGGGCTTGTCCTCCTGCGTCACATTGTAGGCAAAGCGGTCATCGGCGGCATTGCCGATGATGAGCAGGATCGCGGCCGGGCCACGCGCAGCGGCTTTGGCGATCGCGGCACGATGCGAAGGACCGAGATAGGCGCCGCGGTCGTCCGGCAGGTCGAGCATCAGAATCTTGCCGGCGACATCGCCGTCGCGCGCGAGCTTCGCGGTCAGGCGAAACGAGGCCTGGTCCTCCGGCGGCCACCAGAACGGCGTCGCCTCGACCGTCGTGCCCTCGACCTCGGCGGTCGCGTGCTCGACCACATATTGCCGACCGAGCACGACCGGCTGGAATTCGACCTTGAAGCCCGCAGCCTGCATCTCCGTCGCGATCCAGTCGGTGGTGGCACGATCGCCTTCGGTGCCGAAGCGGTGCAGGCCGAACGAGGCATAGCGCGCGACGTCCTGATGAAGGTCGGCGCCGGCGAGAAAGTCCTGGGCGGCCGCCTGCTGCTCAAGTCCCACGGCTGCCGCCATCGCCAGCGGGAGCAACCATCGCCGCACCTCTATTCTCCGTCCCGCAGACGGCGGTACACGGCGCCGAGGACGTTGCAATAGTCGTCGGTCCAGACCCGCTGGCCGTTGGTCGGCTCGGTCTCGTTCCATTTGTCGGAGGCCGCGAGCGCGCCGACATCGGCCTCGTCGCGGGCCGAAACCACCACGTCGGTCGCGAAAATGTATTCGTCGTCGCGGCCGGAATCCTCGTTGAAGACCCAGCTCTTCATGTCGTTGGCGTCCGCGATGCCGACCACCACGCTTTCGAGCTCGAGATGGCGGTTGGAGACGTGCATGACGACCGCGCCCTGCGGCGCCAGCTTGTCCTTGTAGATCTGCATCGCCTGCTCCGTCGCCAGGTGAATCGGAATCGCATCCGAGGAATAGGCATCGACGATGATGAGGTCATAGACGCCGTCGGGCTCCTTCGCGAAGGTCAGCCGCGCGTCGCCGAGCACCGGCTTGAAATCCGGGGCGCAGTTCCGGATGTAGGAGAAATATTTCGGGTCGCTCGCGGCATCGACCATGGTCTGGTCGATCTCGAAGAACTTCCAGCTCTCACCGGGCTCGGCCGCGCAGGTCAGCGTGCCCGAGCCGACGCCGATCACCGCCACGCGCAGCGGCGCCCCCTTGCGCTCGCGGATCGCGGATATCGCCCGCCCGATGCCGCCGTCCTTGTGGTAGTAGGTGATCGGCTCGGGCCGGCCGGTGACGGGTGAGCCGTCATCGTTCAGGTATTTCTGCGCGCCGTGGATGGTCGTACCGTGCAGCAGCACGTGATACTGGCCGTTCGACGTCACCTGGATCTTGTGGACGCCGAAGAAGCTGCGCACCGTCTCAATCCGGCCGTCGTCGGCGGGATAGAGACGGATCAGCACCAGCGCGAGCACGACGGTCGCGAATATCTTCCAGCGCCCGGCACGCAGCAGCAGCGTCACCGCGGCCGCCAGCACGCCGACCGCGCCGGCAGCCCAGACCCGATGCTCCTGCAGCCAAGCGGTCACCTTGCCCGCCGAATAGGCCGGCACGATCAGCGCAACGGCGAGCGCGGCGAGGAGCGGCCAGTACCACCGGCTCCAGCGCGGCAGCCGCTCCGCCTCGTCGGTCGGGCGGCACAGCGCCGCCAGCGCCACCAGGATCGGATATTCGGCGATCCAGGAGAACACGAAGGGCGAGATCAGCCCGGCGAACAA
>NZ_JAFAVV010000417.1 GCF_019242285.1 Bradyrhizobium sp. | reverse complement strand
GGAGCTGCGGGTAGGGAAGGGCATGCGGCGGGGGCAGGCGCGAGCTGGACGAGCGGGAGTGGGCGTAGCGCGCGGCCAGCACGACGATCGGCAGCAGCGCCTGGACCACCGCGGCGATCGACAGTACGGCGATGCAACGCCTCAATGTCTCACGTTTAGTGCGAGCTGCCTGTGCCAACCAGCTTCCAGTTCGGATCGCGTGACGTGATGTCCCGGGCGAAGGTCCAGACGTCGGTGATATCGGCCACCTTGTCCGGATTGCCGTCAACGATGGTGCCCGCCTTCTCGCGGGTGACCGAGATCATCTGCGACACGAAACGCACCGTGAGCTGCGCCGTGCGTTCGCGCAGCTCGGCGCCGACCAGCTCGGCCTTGTCGATCGACACGAAGCGCGTCTCGGTCTTCTGCTCGTGCCTCTCGCGGTCCTTGATCACCGTCTCGAAGCTGTCATAGACCTCGGAGGAGAGCAGGTCTCGGAGCGCGCGGCGATCGCCATTGGCGAAGGCCAGCACGATCATCTCGTAGGCCGAGCGCGCTCCGCTCAGGAAATGCTTGGGATCGAACGACGAATCCTGGGCCGCGACGGCATCCAGTCCCAGCGCGAGCGAGGAGCCCGGCTCCGCCAGTCCCTTCCAGCGGTCGGTCGGCGCCACCACGTCGGCGGTCGGCGCCAGCGGCGCCTGGTCGATCACCTTCCCGGGGATAGGGACCACGTTGCTGTCGGGCGCGCCCTGCAGCGCATTACGCGCCGCCCGATCGAACGGCGGCCGCTCGCTGCCGGTACGCTGCCCCAGCACGCTGCGCAGGCGGATGAAAATGAACACCGCCAGGGCCAGGAAGATGATGGTATAAATATCGATCACGTCGTTTCGCTTTCTGGTCTCGGCCGGGGACGCCGCCCCGGTGGGCGGTACGGCGTTCCCCTCACAGGGGAGCGGCAAAAGCCTACATCATCGTTAAGTCCGCCCGATGTAGGCACGAAATTTTGCCGGGCCAATGGCACCTTGGCAGAACATAATTGTAGCGCGTTTTGGTGGCGGGGGGAAATGCGGCAACCTGACCGGAAAGCGCAGGCCTTCAACCGCTTATGATGTCCGTTCCGCACCCGCGAATGCCGGACGCAACCTTTGGCGGCACAACGGTCGTCCTTGTGGAACACGGCGCGGCCATGTTAGCCACACGCCGCAACAACGGCCTTTTCGCGCCAGGAGTGACTTTGATGACCAATGGCAACGGTGCCCCTCCCGAGGTGGGCGCTCCGCCCCAGCTCAACGTATTGGCGCAATACACCAAGGACCTGTCGTTCGAGAATCCGAACGCCCCTTCCTCGCTGGCACCTCAGGGCCAGCCGCCTCAGATCAACATCCAGATCAATGTCGGTGCCAACAACCTCGCCGAGAACGAGTACGAGGTGACCTTGTCCGTCGAGGGCAAGGCGGAAAACGCCGGCAAGGTCATGTTCAGTTTCGAGCTGATCTATGCGGGCGTGTTTCGCATCGTGAACGTGCCAAAGGAGAACCTGCATCCGCTGGTGATGATCGAATGCCCGCGGTTGCTGTTCCCGTTCGCCCGCGAGATCATCGCCACTTCGGTGCGCGACGGCGGGTTCCCGCCGCTGATGCTCGATCCCGTCGATTTCGTCGGCCTGTATCGCCAGAACATGGAGCGGCAGGCCGCTGCTCAGGTCAGGACGAGCTGATCAGGACGAACTGACGAGTCGCATCGCTCAAGGCACGGTTGCGAAAAAATCGTTCCAGATCGGCTTGTCGCCGAGGGTAGCGACGAAGGCGCGATGGGCTTCACGATCGGCCTCGGTCAGGCGCGGGGATAGCGGCATCTCGCGCACCCGGCGTGGCATCTCGCCCAACAGGTTGACCCGAATTTCGACCGTCTCGGCAGCCAGGATCAGTTGCGACTGCCGCGCGCCGATCAGGTCGATATAGACCTCGGCCAGGAGCTCGGCGTCGAGCAGCGCGCCGTGCTTGGTGCGGTGGGAATTGTCGATCGCGTAGCGCGAGCAGAGATCATCCAGCCGGTTGGACACGCCGGGATGCTTGCGCCGCGCGAGCAGAAGCGTATCGACCAGGCGGTCGCGCGGGATCGGCGCGCGCTTGATGCGGTCGAGCTCGGCATTGATGAAGCCGATATCGAAGGACGCGTTGTGGATCACCAGCGGTGCGTCGCCGATGAAGGCCAGAAAGTCGTCGACCACCTCGTGGAAGAACGGCTTGTCGGCCAGGAACTCGGTCGACAGCCCGTGCACGGCGAAGGCCTCGGCCGCCATCTCGCGCTCGGGGTTGAAATAGCGATGGAAGGTCTGCCCCGTCGGCATGCGGTTGAAGATCTCGACGCAGCCGACCTCGACCAGGCGGTCACCGCGCAGTGGATCAAGTCCGGTGGTTTCGGTGTCGAGAACGATTTCGCGCATAAGGGCTCAGTCGGGAACGACGCGGTCGAATCAGATCCGCCGCCTTGGCATCTTAACAACCTGCTCCAGAATGTCGCGGATGCGCGCCCGCACCGGATCAAGTCCGAGCGAGGTATCCACGATAAAATCGGCCCGCTTGCGCTTCTCGGCATCGGGCATCTGCCGGGCGAGGATGGCATCGAGCTTCTCTGCCGTCATGTCGTCGCGTTTCAGGATCCGCTCGCGCTGGATCTCGGGCGAGGTCGTGACGACGACGATCGCGTCGACGCGCTTTTCCCCGCCGGTCTCGAACAGCAGCGGCACGTCGACCACCGCGACCGCCGCACCGGAGCGCTCGGCGTCAGCGAGGAACTTCTGGTGGTAGGACCGCAGCATCGGGTGCACGATCGACTCGAGCCTGCTGATCGCGGCGGAATCACCGAGCACCCGGGCCGAGAGTTTTGCGCGATCGACTTTCCCATCGGCGGTGGTGCCGGGAAAGGCCGCCTCAACCGCCGGAACCGCCTCGCCCTCATATACTTTGTGGACGGTGGCGTCCGCATCGTAGACGGGAACGCCCGCCTCCTCGAACAGTTTTGCGGTGGTTGATTTCCCCATCCCGATCGAACCGGTCAAACCCAGGATCAGCATTCAGTCTACTCTCACGGTGATCTCGTGCCGCATCGTCATATCGCCAGCAGATCCTGGCCGCGCATGAATTCGAGCAGCGGCAACAGCGGCAGGCCGAGGATGGTGAAGTGGTCGCCGTTGATCCGCGTAAACAGATGCACGCCCAGCCGCTCGAGCTGATAGGCCCCGACGCTCGACGTGACGACCTCGCCGGCGACCTCGACATAGGCCTCGATCTCATCCGCCCGCAACGCCCGCATCGTGAGTTCTGCGGTCGCGACATGCTCGAACACGATCCGGCCATCCAGCGCGATAGCCACGGCGGAGTGAAGCGCGTGCGTTCGGCCGGCGAGCGCCTGCAATTGCGAGAAGGCCTGCGCACGATTCGCCGGCTTGTTGAACAGCTTCTGCTCCAGCGCCAGGGTCTGGTCGGCACCAATGACATGGTGTCCGGCATGTCGAGACGACATCGACAGCGCCTTCTCGCGCGCAAGCAGCGCGGCGATATCGGCCGGTGCCGACAAGCCGGAGCGTTGCTGGATCGACCGCTCGTCGATCTCCGCCGGCATCGCCTCGAAACCAATTCCGGCATTCGCGAGCAGCGTTTGCCGTGCCCGGCTTTGCGATGCCAGAATGAGAGGATGATCTCCGCGCCAGATGCTCATGATTTCATTCCGACAGCCGCTGCCGGGCCCGGTCGGTATAGAGCTTCAGCACGGCGGCCGCGGTCTCTTCGATCGACCGGCGCGTCACATCGAGCTGAGCCCAGTTGAATTTCGCGCTGAGCCTGCGCGCATAGGCGACTTCGTCCGTCACCGCCTGGCGGTCGACATACTCCTCGCCGCTGCTCGGTCCCGCACCCATGCTGAGCAGGCGGTTCTGCCGGACCTGGATCAAGCGCTCCGGCGTGGCGTGAAGACTGACCACCAACGGCTTCTTCAGATGTTCGAGCTGATGCGGCAGCGGAATGCCAGGCACGAGTGGTACGTTCGCGGTGCGGATGCCGCGGTTGGCAAGATAGATCGAGGTCGGCGTCTTCGAGGTTCGCGACACCCCGACGAGCACGACATCGGCTTCTTCGAGCCCTTCCACATGCTGGCCGTCGTCGTGCATCATGGTGTAGTTCAGCGCATCGATGCGCCTGAAATATTCCGCGTTCAGCACGTGCTGGGCACCAACCCGCCCGGTCGTCGCCGCGCCGAGATAGGCCTCGAAGAGCTGCATCACCGGCCCGATGATCGACAGGCTCGGGATGTTCAGATCCTTGCACTTGTCCTCGAGCCTCAGCACCAGGTCCCGCTCCAGCAGCGTGAACAGCACGATGCCCGGCGCCTCCTCGATCTCGTCCAGCACCCGTTCGAGCTGCTTCTGGCTCCGCACCAGCGGATAGACATGCTCCACCGGCGACACATTGGCGTATTGCGCAGCCACCGCGCGCGCCACCGTGATCAGGGTCTCGCCGGTCGAGTCGGAAACCAAATGCAGATGAAAATAGTTGCTGGTCGGCACCGTGCTGCTGTCCTGGCTCCTGTGTGTCCTGTGAATCCTGGGGGAGAGTCGGCCGTTGTCCGGAACCCCGCGCTGCGGGCCGGGGATAACCGCTCTCTTTCTTCACACGCCGCGCAAAAGGACAAGTCCTGCGCCGTCGCGACAATGATAGTGGGATTGTGTGGACTTGTCTTGGGGCAAGCTGCCCGTGAATTTCTTTAAGCTCTTGGAGTCAGTCGCCTTGTCCTCTCAGCGCGCGGCCTGCCGGAGGATGTGCATCATTGTTGAGAACCGACGTACATCGGCGGCACCGTCTTGCGTGAGTCCAATCCACCGTCACCAAAGACTCAAACCTTAAGATTCTAAAATTTTTTGGTTTGGAAGGGACGGCGCGAGCCGGTATGTGTCCACCCGGAAAACGATGGGGTGTCGACACCTCGATCCGGCAACGACTGAAGCAAGACGGTTCTGATGTATCTCTGGATCAAGGCACTCCACGTGATCGCGGTCATCTCCTGGATGGCCGGAATGCTCTATCTGCCGCGGCTGTTCGTGTATCACTGCGAGGCTGAGCAAGGCTCGACGCAGTCCGAGACCTTCAAGGTGATGGAGCGGCGCCTGCTCAGGGCGATCATCAATCCTGCGATGATCGTGACATGGCTTGCGGGACTATATCTCGCTTGGTCGGGTGGCTGGTTCGCGGCGCCGTGGCTGCATGGCAAGCTGTTCCTGGTTTTGGTGCTGTCGGGTATCCACGGATTTTTCGCCCGCTGCGTGAAAGCCTTCGCCGCCGACCGGAATCCGCACAGCCAGAAATTCTATCGTATTATCAATGAGGTGCCGACGGTGCTGATGATCGGCATCGTGATCCTCGTGATCGTCAAGCCGTTTTCCTAGGCAGCCGCCGCGGCAGACTGCGGTGTAACGCGGCTTGCGGAACGTCGATCGATTTTCTATATTGGTGGTATCCCACCCAACGCAGGCGGATGTCGTTGCGTTCCGGTTTCTGCCGGCCGCCGCATCAGGTTTGAAGCCTTTCCGGCGCTTTCCTCGCTTTGACCTGCGGACCTTTCTTTTTCGAGTCCGCCTTCCAAAAGCCACCTCGCATCCTCTCTTCAAAGTTACCCTACAGGACCTCCCAATGCGGGAAATCAAACTCCAAGACCTCAAATCAAAAACGCCGGCGGAGCTCGTCACCTTTGCCGAGGAAAACGGGGTCGAAAACGCCCCGACCATGCGCAAGCAGGAATTGATGTTCGCCATCCTGAAGCAGCTGGCGATCGCGGAAACCGACATTATTGGCGAAGGCGTCGTTGAGGTTCTCTCCGATGGCTTCGGCTTCCTCCGTTCCCCCGATGCCAATTATCTTCCGGGACCGGACGACATCTATGTCTCGCCATCACAGATCCGCCGTTTCGGCCTGCGCACCGGCGACACCATCGAAGGCCACATTCGCAGCCCGAAAGAAGGCGAGCGCTATTTCGCACTGCTCAAGGTCAATACCCTGAATTTCGAGGACCCCGAAAAGTCCAAGCACAAGGTCAATTTCGACAACCTGACGCCCCTGTTTCCCGACCAGCGCTTCCGCCTCGAGATCGAGGATCCGACTCGCAAGGATCTCTCGGCGCGTGTCATCGATATCGTCGCGCCGATCGGCAAGGGCCAGCGCGCGCTGATCGTCGCTCCGCCCCGCACCGGCAAGACCGTGCTGATGCAGAATATCGCGCATTCGATCACGGCCAATCATCCGGAGTGCTATCTGATCGTGCTGCTGATCGACGAGCGGCCCGAGGAAGTCACCGACATGCAGCGCTCGGTGAAAGGTGAAGTGATCTCCTCGACCTTCGACGAGCCGGCGGTGCGCCATGTCCAGGTCGCCGAGATGGTGATTGAGAAGGCCAAGCGCCTGGTCGAGCATGGCCGCGACGTCGTGATCCTGCTCGACTCGATCACCCGCCTCGGCCGCGCCTACAACACGGTGGTGCCGTCATCCGGCAAGGTGCTGACCGGCGGTGTCGACGCCAACGCCTTGCAGCGGCCGAAACGCTTTTTCGGTGCCGCGCGCAATATCGAGGAAGGTGGCTCCCTCACCATCATCGCAACGGCGCTGGTCGACACCGGCAGCCGGATGGACGAAGTGATCTTCGAAGAGTTCAAGGGCACCGGCAACTCCGAACTGATCCTCGACCGCAAGGTGTCCGACAAGCGCACCTTCCCGGCGATCGACATTTCGCGCTCGGGCACCCGCAAGGAGGAGCTGATCACCGACACGCAAGTGTTGAAGAAGATGTACGTGCTCCGTCGCATCCTCAACCCGATGGGAACGATGGACGCGATCGACTTCCTGCTCGACAAGCTGCGGAATACCAAGAACAACGGCGAGTTCTTCGAGTCGATGAACACCTGACTTGGATCAGCACGGCAAGTCTTTTGGGGCGTCCTTCGGGGCGCCCCTTTTTCGTTGGCCGTTGCCTTTGTTGGAGGCCGCAGCGCAAATAGGCGATGCATCCGGACGATCAGACCATCTTCGCTCTGTCATCGGGGCGGCCGCCGGGCGCCATCGCGGTCGTGCGCGTGTCGGGACCGCAGGCCGGCTCTGCGCTGCGGCTTCTGGCCCGAAAGCTCCCCACGCCACGGATGGCGACGCGCGTCTTGCTGCGCGATGCGGCGGAGCAGCCGATCGACGATGCCGTGATGCTGTGGTTTCCATCGCCCGCAAGCGCGACCGGTGAAGACGTGGCTGAGTTTCATGTCCATGGCGGACGCGCAGTACTTGCATCGCTGTTCGCCGCGCTTTCGACGATCGAGAATGTCAGGCCGGCCGAGGCCGGCGAATTCACCCGCCGCGCCTTCGAGAACGGCAAGCTCGATCTTACCGAGGCAGAAGGTCTCGATGACCTCATTCATGCCGACACCGATCGGCAGCGGCGTCAGGCGCTGCGCCAGCTCAAGGGACTGCTCGGCGACCGGGCGCGGGACTGGCGGGCGGAGATCATCAAGGCTCTGGCGCTGGCCGAAGCCGGGATCGATTTTGCGGACGAAGGCGATGTGCCGGCGGAGCTGATGGCGCCAGCTTTGGCGAAGGCCAAGGCATTGCTGACGGAAATCGAGACGGTGCTCGCTCACGGCCGAACCGAGCGTTTGCGGGATGGTCTCGTGGTCGCGATCGCAGGTCCGCCCAATGTCGGCAAGTCGACGCTGATGAACCTGCTGGCCCGACGCGAGGTCGCGATCGTCTCGCCGCATGCCGGCACCACGCGCGATATCATCGAGGCGCATCTCGATCTCGACGGCTATCCGGTGATGATCATCGACACCGCCGGCCAGCGAGAGACCGACGATCCCGTGGAGCAGGAGGGGGTGCGCCGGGCACGTGCCCGGGCGGCGGAAGCTGACCTGATGCTGTGGCTGAGCGATGACGAGTCCGGCATGATTCAGCAAGAGGAGCCGGCGCCGATCTGGTGGGTACGCAACAAGATCGATCGTGAGAGAGGCGAACGGGCAAAGGCAGGAAAGCTGGCGGAAGACCGCTTTGCCATTTCAGCGTCCCGCAGCGATGGGATGGCCGATCTGGTGACGGCGCTGAGCGTGTTTGCGCGCGATTTCTTCGGCGCCGGTGAAACTGGCCTGATTACGCGGGAGCGGCAGCGAACGCTCTTGGAGGAGACGGCGACCTCGCTGCGGCGGAGCATCGCAGCGACCGGCGTGGGTGAGGAGTTGGTTGCCGAGGAACTACGCCGGGCGGCGTTTTCTCTCGGACGTCTGCTCGGTCGGGTCGACGTCGAAGACGTCCTGGACGTGATCTTCCGGGACTTCTGTATCGGGAAATAGTATTGAAGTAGCCAAAGGCGAGGGCCGCCTTGGTTAACGGACATGGTTAATTGAGCGTTTCACGTGAAACAGGACGGATCGTTCCAGGGTGTTTCACGTGAAACAAATCGCGCCCCGAGTCGGGTTGTTTCGCGTGAAACAAGCCCCATCTTCGCGAGCTGTTAACCGAGCGATCGACGCCAGAT
>NZ_JAFAVV010000187.1 GCF_019242285.1 Bradyrhizobium sp. | reverse complement strand
GATCCTGGACTGGGCCGCGAATGACGCATGCGGAAAGCACCGCATCACCTTGTATCCGGTCCGGGACGAAAGCCCGGGACCCTAATCCTTCATGCACGGGCGAAGGCAAGGCCCAGCAAAGACGGGACCCTTCTACGAAGCGGGTGTGAGTAGACCCAGGATGGGTTGCGGTCACACGTCTGTCCTGGTTCATGTCGGCCGTCATGCGCGCGGCCGTTCAGAGGCTCGGACGCAGCACGGCGCCGGTCGGCACCACGCCGGTCGTAAGATAACGCCAGAGCGCCACCATCAGCTTGCGCGCCAGCGCAACGACGGCGATGCGGCGCACCCGTCCTTTCGTGTCGCCGACGCGCTGATGGAACCAGCGGCTGAGCTCGCTGCCGGGCTGATGCTGCAACCATAGCCAGGCGAGTTCGATCGCAAGCTTGCGGGCCCGGCGGTTGCCGGCCTTGCTGATGCCCTGCTCGCGGCGGCTGTTGCCACTGTCGTAGGGCGTGCCGGTGAGCCCGAAATAGCTGCCGACCTGCCGGCGATTGTCGAACGAGCGGTAGAACACCTCGTTGATCAGCTCTTGGCCGCCGATCGGACCGATGCTCTTGAGGTCGATGAGTTGCAGCATCTTGGCTTCCGCCGAGCCGGGCGTGGCGGCGCGTAGCGCGGCCTTGTTCGCCGCCTCGAGGGCGCTCAACTGCTTGTCGACGAGGCCGAGCCGCTCGTGCTCGTGGACGATCTCCTCCTTGAGCCATCGCGGCAGCAGCCGCCCGTCACCGGTGCGCACCTTGTCGAGGCTCGCGATGAACCCCGGCTTGAGCGGTTGCGCATCGCGCACGCCCTGACCGTGCAGCAGCCCCTTGATCCGATTGCTGTGAGAGATGCGTTCCTTCATCAAGCGCTCCCGCTCGCGCGTACGCCGCTTGCGATCCTCGTCCTCGACCGTGGGCACATGGACCATGCTGCAGACCCGCGGCTCGCCCCGCAGATAGGCCAGAAACGTGCGCATCTGCTTCTCCAGATCGATCCGATCGGTCTTTGCCCGCCGTGCCCGACGGTTCACCTCGATGCTCGACGGATCGATCTCATGGCTGATCACGCCCTGGTCGGTCAGCCAACGATGCAGCCAGTGCCCGTCGAGACCTGCCTCGTAGCACGACAGGATGCGCACAGGCTTGCCGCCACGCTCAGCTTGCGCCCTCCAGCGCGCCAAACGTGACGCCAAGGCCGTGACGTCTCCTGCCGAAATCGAGTAGCGGCTCAGCTTCTCAGAACCGGGCAGCAGCACACCGAGCTGCCAAGTCTTCTTGCTCAGTTCAAAAACCAGATAAATCGTGGCATGCTCGCCACCGGCGGGTGTGTCAATCCGATTGAGCTTATGCATCTTGATCCTCAAGGTTGGATGGTGGGTGGAACTACCAATCCTACCTCTTGACCACCCGCCGCCCCATAGAATCTACGAGCTTCAACCTCGCATCGGCCTTCAGCCGTTGCCGCCGATCACGGCGCGTACCGTGTCATCAGGGCCGAAATCCTCGGCGCCCTCGACATAGAGCAGGGCTGCAAGCTTGGAGCGCGCGCGATTGACGCGGCTCTTGATGGTGCCGACTGCGCAGCCGCAGATCGTGGCCGCATCCTCATAGGAGAAGCCTGAGGCGCCGACCAGGATCAAGGCCTCGCGCTGGTCCTGCGGCAGCTTGTCGAGCGCGGCGCGGAATTCCTCGAATTCGAGGTGCGCGCCCTGTGCCGGCTGGGTCTTCAGCGTCTTGGCATAGTTGCCGTCGGCATCCTCGATCTCGCGCCGCCGCTTGCGGTAATCCGAACGAAACAGGTTGCGCAGGATCGTGAACAGCCATGCCGGCAGGTTCGAACCGGGCTGGAACGAATCGATGTTCGCGAGCGCCCGCAGCAGGGTTTCCTGCACCAGGTCATCCGCACGGTCGCTGTTACCACTGAGCGAGATCGCAAAAGCCCGCAGACTTGGAACGGAAGCTAGAATCTCGTCGCGAAGGGCGTCTGTGAGAGGCATTACTCCCTCCCGCCATTATTGTCGGTATTATCGGCGTCGTCTGTGTCCCCGGCCCCCGTACTGCCCACTTGGGGAGTCTCCGGCGGTACATCAAGCTTCTTGACGAGTTCCGCGAAGCGGTCCGGAACTCCCTGCCTCACGATGTCGTCGTACAT
Source organism: Bradyrhizobium sp. (assembly GCF_019242285.1). Taxonomy (GTDB): domain Bacteria; phylum Pseudomonadota; class Alphaproteobacteria; order Rhizobiales; family Xanthobacteraceae; genus Bradyrhizobium. The sequence goes on along the minus strand of NZ_JAFAVV010000187.1, from coordinate 4,293 downwards.
CGCGCGGAGCTGATGGCCGATCCTCGACTGAATCTCGGCGTTGAGCCCGCCGGGCTTTCCTGATGCCATGTTCTTGCTCGCTTGCGACCTTGCATCCTTCATGACCTGATCCACGCTTCCCCGGGAGGGTTAAGTCCCTGTAGTTTCATGAATTTCTCGGCTACGCGGCCTTCCGTAAGAAAGCTAATGCGAAGCGACGCGAAAAGTTCCCGGCGAAACGGAACTTTCATCTGGCTTGCGAGTAGTCAGCGTGTCAGGGGGTGAGGAGGGCCAACCCCGTTTTGAGCTGCACGGCCCCGGAATACCGATGGAGTGGGGATGACCCGATCACAGCTTGTTGCTGAACATCTGCCGTTGTTGCGGCGCTATGCCCGCGCCCTGACTGGCAGCCAGAGCTCCGGCGATGCCTATGTCGGAGCCATGCTCGAGGCATTGTTGCAGGACCCTGCGCTGCTGGACGAGCAGCATGGCGCCCGCGCCGGCCTGTTTCGCCTGTTCACCCGGATCTGGAACTCGGTCTCGCTGAACGACGAATCGGAGATTGCGACCCTGCCGATGCCGCCGGAGCGGCGGCTGTCCAACATTACGCCGTTGCCGCGGCAGGCGTTCCTGCTGCTCTCCCTGGAAGGTTTTCCGGAGGAGGAGGTCGCCTACATCCTCGGCACCGATGTCGGCGAGACCCGGCGGCTGGCCGACGCGGCCGGCCGCGAAATGGCAGCCGAGATCGCCACTGACGTGCTGATCATCGAGGATGAGACCTTCATCGCGATGGACCTGGAAAGCCTGGTGCGCAACCTCGGCCATAATGTCATTGGCGTCGCGCGCACCCATTCGGATGCGGTGGCGCTCGCCAAGAACAAAAAGCCGGGCCTGATCCTGGCCGACATCCAGCTCGCCGACGGCTCCTCCGGACTCGATGCGGTCAATGAGCTGCTCAAGACCTTCGAGGTGCCGGTGGTGTTCATCACCGCCTATCCGGAACGCTTCCTCACCGGCGAGCGGCCCGAGCCGGCATTCCTGATCTCAAAACCATTCCAGCCGGCGATGGTGTCGGCGGTGGCGAGCCAGGCGCTGTTCTTCCAGCGCAATTCCCGCAACCGCACGCCCAAGGCGGGCGCCGCCTGAGAAGGCAGGGGCAGCCTGTGGAGAGGCGGGCGCCTGACGCTGGGAGCTGACCTGGCGTTTCGCGGTATTGGCGATCGCGTTCAAGCATGATCCCGCGCGCCCCTGTCGGCGAGCCGGATGTTTCAACAGCCGCGGCAGATGCCGCGCATCTTCGCATTGACCATTTCCTCGCCCTTGATGACGGCGTCACTGTCTCGGCTTTCGACGGGCGGCGCAGTGAAGACGATCGGCAGGTCGAACTTCAGAGCATCGCCATTCACTTCGAGGGGCGGCGCTGGAAATGGCTGGGCGCGATGCAGCAGGGCAATCGCCTCGGCGTCGAGCTGTGGGTGACCCGTGCTTTCGAGCAGCTGCGCCGACACCAGCCTGCCGGTGCGGTCGATCGTGAAGCGGACCTTCGCCGTCCCGCTCTGCCCCCGGGCGTTGGGCGGAAACCGCTTCTGGCTGCCCAGGTGAAGCGCGATCTGCTGCTGCCACGCCCCGACGGCATCGGATCCCGCAAGGCTGGGCGACGCGATGCCAGGCAAGAGGCCAAGGAGGCTGACGAGGCAACCGGCCGTGAGCCATCGAACGAAATCTGCCATCACTCTTCCGGAAACGCTTGCCGTCGGCGCGGAACTTCTAGCTTCGATGAACGGCAATCCAAAGGCAGAATTGGCCTGCGCGCGGGCGGATGAAATAACCTCGGTTTCGCATGACCTCTCTCAGGCTCACCTCTCTCAGGCTCCTGGCCGACGATCTCACCGGTGCGCTCGACACGACGGCCGAGTTCGTCGGGCTGCTCGGTCCGCTGGGCGTCCATTGGGCGGCGGGCTCGATTTCGACCGATGCGGACAGCTTCGCCATCGACAGCGGCACGCGAGAGGCCGGTGCCGATGCCGCGTTCAGCATCGTGCGCGCGCTCGCGCCGCGGCTCGGCGGGGCGACCGTTGCCTTCAAGAAGATCGACAGCCTGCTCCGTGGCCCCTGGGTCGCGGAAGTCGAGGCCTGCCTGGCGACCGGCCTGTGGGATGCCTGCCTGGTCGCCCCGGCCTTCCCTCATCAGGGCAGGCTCACCCGCGCCGGCCAGCATTATGCGAGGACCGCGGATGGAAGCTGGCAGCCGGTCGGTATCAACATGCTCGAACAGTTTCGTGCGGGCGGCCTCGACGCCCGGATCGCCGATCCCGATAGGCCGCTCGCGGGCGGAATCAGCATCCTCGACGCCGCGCAGGACGCCGATCTTGATCGCACCGTGCGGCTTGGCCGCGCCGCCGGCCGTAGCATCCTGTGGTGCGGCAGCGGTGGGCTTGCCGGCGCGCTGGCGGGTCGGACGGAGGTTGGCGTCCCGGCGGCCTTGAAACGCCCCGTGCTGGGCGTGTTCGGCTCCGATCAGCCGGCGACCGCTGCGCAGCTTGCCGTCTGCGCAGGCATCTTAGTACAGGCGACGACGATCGAGGCTGAGCGCGCGGGGATCAGGCAAAGGCTGGACGGCGGCGTCGCCTTGGTCCACCTACAGCCGCTGGGCGCCGTATCGCGGGCCGCGGCGGCCGCCCATGTCGCGACCGAGATCGCGCAGCTCGTCCGCGCCCTCGAAGCGCCGGGCACCCTCCTGGTTGCGGGCGGCGAGACGCTGAAGGCGCTGTGCCTTGCGACGGCGGCGCGCGGCTTGCAGGTCACCGGCAGGCTCGAGCCCGGCATCCCCAGATCGGTGCTGCAGGGCGGCGTCTGGGACGGTGTCGAGGTGATCTCGAAATCCGGGGCTTTTGGACCGCCTGATCTGTGGTTGAGGCTCCTGCAACACAACGATTTGATGTGAGGACGAAGCATGGCCAGGCGGCATCTCGCGATCACGATGGGCGATCCGGCGGGGATCGGTCCCGAGATCATCGTCAAGGCCTGCGCGAGGCTGCGCGACCGGCTCGACGCCGGCGACCTCAGGCTCCTGATCATCGGCAGCCGCCGCGCCTTCGACCTCGCCAACCGTCAACTCGCCGCCGGCGTCGAGGCCGCGCCGGTCGATGCCGAAGCGGCCGACTGGCCGAATCTCGGCTTCCTGCAAGCCGACGCCGAAGCCGAGACGATCGAGCCCGGCGTGCTGTCGGCCGACGGTGGCCGCTTCGCCTACAAGGCGGTGGAGCAGGGCGTTCGGCTGGCGCTGTCGGGCCGGCTCGGCGGCATCGTCACCGCGCCCTTGAACAAGGAGGCGCTCAACAAGGCCGGCTACCACTATCCTGGCCACACCGAGATGTTGGCGGCGCTGACCGGCGTGCGCGGTTCGGTGATGCTGCTCGCCCATGGCAACATGCGCGTCAGTCACGTCTCGACCCATGTCGCGCTGCAGGACGTGCCGGCGCGGCTGACACCGCAGCGCTTGCGCCAGGTGATCGAGCTGACGCAGCAGGCGCTGCTCGGCCTCGGCATCGCACGGCCGCGGATCGCGGTCGCCGCGCTCAATCCGCATGCCGGCGAGGGCGGCCTGTTCGGCCGCCAGGACATCGAGGTGTCGCGGCCGGTGATCGAGGCGATGGTGGCCGAGGGCCTCGATGTGCTCGGCCCGATCCCCGGCGACACCGTGTTCGTGAAGCTGCGCGCGGGACAGTATGACGCCGTGGTCGCGATGTATCACGACCAGGGCCACATCCCGGTGAAGCTGTTGGGCTTCGAGGTCGACCCCGCGACCGGCAAATGGCAGGAGCTCTCCGGCGTCAACATCACGCTCGGCCTGCCGATCGTCCGCACCTCGGTCGACCACGGCACCGCCTTCGACATCGCAGGCCAGGGCATCGCCAACGAGCGCAGCATGATCGAGGCGATCGAATATGCCGAGCGGCTTGCGGGCGGGTGAGAGCTACGTCTATTCGTTGCTACTCCCGCTCGCCCGTTGGATCGTCAAGCGATACGCCATATTTTTGCAGGCGCAAAGCGTTCAAACGGGACTTTCGTCCGATCGTCCTAAGCGCACCCTCTGCCTTGGCTATAACTGTCGTCATGTTATTCGTGGCATTGCTAATCTGTCGATAAGTGAGCGCGGAAGAAACGACGCGATCTAGCTGCTCTCCGGAGGCCGACTCGAACAGAGCCATATAGTCAGCCTCAGGTACCTGTGCCAAGAGCGCCAATTTTTCTTCGTTCATACTTTTTGCGGTTGCAATTAGATCAGCCTCAAAATTGAGAACAGGCCTATTT
>NZ_JAFAVV010000181.1 GCF_019242285.1 Bradyrhizobium sp. | reverse complement strand
CGATGCCGAAGGCGCGGCCGGCGGCGCCGGCAGGCGCCGCATTGCGCACCAGCATGTCGCGGGAGGGGGCGATCACCCCGCCAAGGAAGCCCGCAGCCGTCATCGCGACGGTGAGCAGCACGTTGGGCAGCGCGATGGTCGCGATCGCGAGCACGATCGCGGTGTTGATCGCGAAGCAGGCGGCGGCGACCTGACCGTGGCGCTCGGTGTGGTCGGCGAGAAAGCCGCCCGCCAGCACGCCTGCGGCGCTGGCGCCGAGGAAGGCGGTCAGCGCGAGGTTGGCCGTCGAGTAGGGGGTGCCATAGCCGCTCATCAGCGCCACCACGCCGAAACTGCTGATGCCGCCGGCGGAAAGGCCGAGCAGCATGAAGAAGATCGTGAGCACGATCAGCGCCGGCGTGATTACGCTGGACTTCGCGGGCCTGGCGCTCCCGCCGCGCTCATGCTTCGCGCCGGCATCGGGCACGCCGGCGACCAGCAGCAACAGCGCGACGGCTATGCCGATGGCGCCCGACACGACCAGCGCGCCGAGGCCGCCGATGGTCGTCACCAATGCGGCGACGATCGCGGGCGCCACCGCGCCGCCGAGGAAACCGGCAAAGGTGTGAATGCCGAAGGCGCGGCCCATCCGGGCCTCGTCCATGTGCGCCGCCAGGATCGCATAGTCCGCCGGATGGTAGACGCTGTTGGCGAGCCCGAGCAGCACGGCGGCTGTCATCAGCGAGGAATAGCTCAGATGCAGGCCGAGCAGCATCAGCGCCACGCCGCCGAGAGCCAGCCCGAGCAGCAGGATTCGCCGCGCGCCAAAATGGTCGACCAGATAGCCGATCGGCGCCTGGGTCAGGCCGGAGACCACGCCGAGCACGGTGAGCGGCAGGCCCAGCTCGATATAGCCGACCCCGAGCTGAGCCTTGAGAAAGGGAAACAGCATCGGCAGCACCAGCAGGTGGAAATGGCTGACCCAGTGTGCCGTCGAGATCAGGCCGAGCGTGCGCAGCGACTGATCGGTCGCGGCGTGTGTCGTTTGCTGCGGTGCGGCGAGAATATCGGCCATGAGCGATGCGGATTCCGTATTGCAAGAGCCGGCAAATTATCGGTTCGGCCGGTTATTTGTCCATGAATGCCACTGCATGGCAGCCACCGTCGCGAAGGCAATGACACGAGGATATGTTCGAGCGCGTCCATGATTCAGTCATGATCCAGGCTCCGAAATCGCTCCGCGTGCTGCTGCCCGAGGGTTCCAGCACCTCGGCCCGCGAGGCGATCACGATCCTCGGGCTCTCGGGCCACCACGTCGAAATCTGCGATCCCAACTCTTGGGCGCTCGGGCGGTTCTCCCGCTTCGTGCGGCGCTTCCACCGCTGCCCGCCGCTGCGCGACGACCCCGCCGGCTATCTCGCCTTCATCGAGAAGCTGCTTGCCGAACGACGTTTCGACGTGCTGCTGCCGACCCACGAGCAGGGATTTTTGTTCGCGCGCGCCGAAGCGCGGCTGCTCCAACATGCCGGTGTGGCGCTGCCGGATTTCACCAATTATCGTACCGCCCACAGCAAGGCTGGATTCTCCCGTCTGCTCGACCAGCTCGGCCTGCCGCAGCCGCCGACACGGATCGTGCAGGGCGAAGAGGCGTTGCGCCGCGTGCTGCGCTTTCCGGCCGTGGTCAAGACGTCGGTCGGCACTGCGAGCCGCGGCGTCTGGTTCGTACGCGATGAGCGTGAGCTCGAGAACGCGGTACGAGACCTAAGCGCGAGCGGCGCCTTTGCCGGCGAGATGCTGGTGCAGGCCCTCGTCGCCGGCACCACCGAGAAGGCGCAGTCGGTGTTTTGTCGCGGCCGCCTCGTTGGCTTCCATGCCTATCGGCAGGTCGCAGGCGGTATCGGCGGCGGCGAGGCGATCAAACAGGGCGTGGCGCGGCCGCCGGTGCGCGAGATGCTTTCCGCAATCGGTGAGAAGCTCGTCTGGCACGGCGCGTTGTCGGTCGACTACCTGATGACGGCCGACGACGCGCCGCCGCTCCTGATCGACTGCAATCCACGCCTGGTCGAGCCGATGAACGCGTATCTTTCCGGTGTCGATCTCGTCGGCCTGCTGCTGCGGATTTCGCTCGGCGAGACGCCGGCGGTGCTGGCGGAAGGCCGCAGCGGCGTGCGGACGCATCTTTCGATGCAGGCGCTGTTGGGGCTCGCCGCACGCGGCGGTACGCGGCGCGATCTGCTCCGGGAAGGCTGGCGGCTGTGGTGCGCGCGCGAACCTTATGCCGATGGCGCCGAGGAGATGACGCCGCTGCGCCTCGACTGGATGAGCGTCGTGCCGCTGTTCCTGACAGCGAGCCTGTTGCTGGCTGCACCGCGTGCGGCACTTCGCCTCGCGCGTGGCGGTTTCGGCGCGCATCTGCTCGGCCTGGAGAGCATCAAGGAGATCGAAGGCGAGGCGTTTGGGCGCGCGGAGCCGTGATCGCAGCGACAACCACGCCTGGACTCCCGGGCCATTTTCAACTCAATATGGGAGAGCAGTGACCGGCATCCCGCGAGGGCCTCAGCCATGACTCAGTCGGCGTCCCCTGATCTGCTTCTGCAGGCTTCGCCCTGGCTGCAAGGGCGCGCCTTCGAGGACTGGCGTGACGAATTCGACGCCCGCGGTTTCCTGATCTTCGAACGCGTGCTGACGCCCGAGAAGGTCGTGGCGATCCGTGCCGCACTTGCGCCCTATCTCGAACGCGACCTGAAGGGCCGCAACGATTTCGAGGGGCTGAGCACCAACCGTGTCTATGGGCTCCTGGCAAAATCGCCCGTGTTCGCCGAGCTCGTGATCCATCCGCTCGTGCTTGCCTTCGTCGAAGCCGAGCTCGGGCCAAGCTGCCTGCTGTCGTCCTGCCTCGCCATCAACCTGCATCCGGGCGAGACCGTGCAGCCCTGGCACACCGATGACGGTGGCGCGCGGATGCCACGCCCGCGGCCGGCGCTGGGCGTCAGCACCTTCTGGGCCATCGACGATACCACCGAGACCAATGGCAGTACCGAGATCATTCCGGGCAGCCATCTGTGGGACGAGCGCCGGATCGAGGGCGCGACGACGCCGGCCGACTTCAGCATGAGATCGGCGCTCGACCAGGATCATGATCCCGGCCATCGCGTGGACGCGATGAAGCTTGCGATGCCGTCGGGCTCGCTCGCGATCACGAAGGGCACGCTCTGGCATCGCGGCGGCAGCAACCGTTCCGATCGGCCGCGCCTGATCATCACGCCGCAATATTGTGCGGGATGGGTACGGCAGCTCGAGAACATGTGTCTCGCCATCCCGCCCGAGGCGGCGGAGACTCTTCCCGAGCGGGCGCGCGAACTGATCGGCTATTCGATCCATCCGCCGTTCATGGGGCATGTCGACGGCGTGCACCCGAAACGGTTGCTGCGGGCCGAGGCAGCATCATCGCGCTGAGGCGACCGGCGCTTCGAGGGGCCAACTACAACGGCTCGTCATCGGCGCCCGTGCTGTCGCGCTTGGGAGTTGCGATGTCGCCGTCCTCGTGGTCCTCGTCTTCCATTTGGTGCGGCGGCGGCAGTGGCGTTTTCGATTCGTCGCCGGCTTGTCTCGGCGGCTCCTTCTTCCTGCCGAAATGACCCATGTGGTTTCCTCTCGAACGGAAGCGTTGAACTGACACTATCTGCGAATGTCGCGCTTGCGCCCGCTGCGGTCAAGCCGCCTGGCCGTGGAGCACCGGACCGCCCGCCTTTTTCCACGCGTCGATCCCGCCGGCGATATGGGCGGTGTTGGCGAGGCCCAGCTCCTTTGCCGCCTTCACCGCCATCGCCGAGCGCTCGCCGAAGGCGCAGAAGAACACGATGCGTCGGCCGGTGGCGGCGGCGACCTCGCGCAGCATGCCGCCGGGCTTCAGGCTCTCCTCGATTCCGGGATAGGGCGCGTGCAGCGCGCCCGCCAGCGTGCCGTGCTTGGCGCGCTCGCTCGTCTCACGCAGATCGACCAGCAGGATCTCGGGCCGGCCGAGCCGTTCGATCGCCTGGCACGGGCTCAGCGCCAGTCCCTGCTTCTCGAGCTCGTCCTGATGCAGGCCGACATGCATGTTGGCAGGCACCGCGACGTCCATCATCTTCGGGTTGGGCAGTTTCAGATTGGCCATCAGCTCGACATATTCGTCGACCGAGCGCACCTGCAGCCGCGGATTGTAGCGCTTCTCCTCACCGATGGTGGAGACGGTGTCGCCCTTGTAGTCGTGGGCGGGAAACACCAGCATCTCCTCCGGCAGCTTCAGGAGGTGATTGAAGATCGACTCATATTGCGCCCGCGCGCTGCCGTTCTGGAAGTCGGTGCGGCCGGTGCCGCGGATCAGGAGCGTGTCGCCGGTGAAGACGCGGTCGCCCATCACGTAGCTGTAGGAATCGTCGGTGTGGCCGGGCGTGTAGATCACGTCGAGCGACAGGCCCTCGATCGTTACCTTGTCGCCGTCGGCGACCCGCATCGACACCACGTCGGCCCTGCTCTGCTCGCCCATGATGGTGATGCAATGGGTGCGGTCGCGCAACTCGCCGAGGCCGGTGACGTGATCGGCATGCAGATGGGTGTCGACGGCCTTGACCAGCTTGAGGTCGAGCTCGCGCAGCAACTGGCAATAGTGCTCGGCCTTCTCCAGCACGGGATCGAGGATCAGGGCCTCGCCGCCATGGCGGCTCGCCAGCAGATAGGTGTAGGTGCCCGAAACGCTGTCGAAGAGCTGGCGGAATATCATGCTGATCATGCCTCAAATCATGGTCGATTATACCACGATATGGGCGTGTGGAGTAGTTTTCATCCCTGATTGGATATTCCAGGATTGCCGTCGACCCCGCGCAGGGCGACCGCGCCGCCGCCCGGCGTGATGGTGTTGCCGGCGCGAAGGTAGCTCGCCAGCACGTCCCAGGCCGGTACGCCGTCCTGCGCATTGACCGAGGCCCATCCGGCGACCTTGTAGCTCTTGCCGGCCTCGAGCGGCTGCTCGTTGCCGAGTCTGAGATCGGCGATGCGGTGGCCGGCGGTTTCGGCCGGCGCGCAGACATAGGACAGGCCGCCGACACGGACCATGTCGCCGCCCTGCTGATAGTAGGGATCGGCGTTGAACAGATTGTCGCAGATGTCCTCCAGAATGTCCTTGATCTGGGCGCCGGTCATGCTCTGCACATAGGTTTCCGGATAGGTGATGGCGGTCTCCGCCAGCAGATCCTCCTTGGTCAGCGGCTGGCCCGCGAGCGCGGTGTTGCCCCAGCGGAAGCCCGGCGACAGCGCGATCTCGGCGTCGAGCTCGTGGCGCAGTGCGTCGCAGATCAACTGGTCCATCGGGCCGGAGAAGTTGCCGCGGCGGTAGAGCAGCCGGTCGGCGGTTGCGATCCGGTCGGTCCAGGCCTTGGAATGCGCGCTATGCACGCGGTCGATCAGCGCCTGCATCTCCGCGTCCGGCCGCAGCAGCTCCGAATACACCGGCAGCAGGTGATAGCGGAAATCCTTGACCTTGCCCTTGACGAGATCGAGATCGAGCACGCCTAGGAATTTCCCGTTCGAGCCGGCGTTGGTGACGAGCGTCGTGCCGCCGGCGTTTTTCACCGCGACCGGCTGCGGCACCGCGTCATGGGTGTGGCCGCCGAGGATGACGTCGATGCCGCTGACGCGGCTCGCGAGCTTGAGATCGACATCCATGCCGTTGTGGGAGAGCAGCAGCACCGCGTCGGCCTTGTCCTTCTCACGCAGGCTGTTGACGAGGCTCTGCAGCTCCGCCTCGCGAATGCCGAAGGTCCAGTCCGGCGTGAAGCGTTTCGGATGCGCCACCGGCACGTAGGGAAAGGCCTGCCCGATCACGGCGACGAGCCAGCCGCCGAGCTCCTTGGTCAGCGCGGGCTTGAACACGCGGCCCGAGGCCGGATCGAACGCCTTGGCGTCGTTGAATGCGGCCTCCTCGGTGAGGAACACGTTCTGCGCCAGGAACTCGCCCTTGAAGCGTGCAAGATTGGCGCGCAGCGCCGCCTCGCCATAGGTGAACTCCCAATGGCCGGTCATCGCCTCGATACCGAGCAGGTTGGCCGCCTCCACCATGTCGGCGCCCTGCATGGCGTTGGCGTGCCCGGTGCCCTGCCAGAGATCGCCGCCATCGACGAGCAGCGAATTCTTGTCACCGGCGTCGTCGCGCAGGTGATCGATCAGCGTCTTCAGATGCGCGAAGCCTCCGAGCTTGCCGAAGCGCAGCGCGGACTTCTCGAAATTGAGGGAGGTAAAAGCATAGGCTTCGGCCGAGTCCTCGCTGACGCCGAAGCGATCCAGGAACGCCTTGCCGACCAGATGCGGCGGCTGGCCCGCCATGGTGCCGATCCCGATATTGACGCTTGGCTCGCGGAAAAAGACCGGCCTGAGCTGCGCATGCGTGTCGGTCAGATGCAGGATGCGTGCGTCGCCGAAAGTTCCGAGATCGTAGAGGCTGGGGCTGTCGGCGCCGCGCGCGCGCCGCGCCGAGCCGGCCGACAGCGCCAGCGCGCCCGACCATTTCAGGAAATCCCGGCGAGGAATCCTCATCGCGAAAGCTCCGCGCCCCGGCAAACCCTATCAGCGAATCTCGAGGTCCTTCCAGCGCTCTTTCTCGCTGGTGGCCTGGAACATCGAGGCCCTGGCCAGCGCCTCGGCCTCCTTGGCAGAGGCGACCGCCGCATCGAAGTCGCCGGCTGAAGCCGCCTTCTTCGCCGCCGCGAGCGCGGCTTCCGTCGTGGTCCACTGGTTGCGCAGAGCGCCCGCTTCCTTCTCCGCCTTCTCGGCCGCGACAAAGGCCGCCTTGAAATCGGCTTCCGAGTCGGCGCGCGTGGGCAGGGCGCCCGCGGTCAGCAGCGTCACGGCGAGGAGCGTTCTCATCGACAGCCTCGTGGACGCGCTCATGGCCTTGCTCCTGGGCCCGAGACCGGCAGGCCGTTGGAGACATAGGACAGGTAATATTCGAGGTCGCGGTATTCCTCGGCTTGCGGCTCCAGCGGCACGCCGCGGATCTGGCTGTTGCAGGTGGTGAAGCGGCGGCTGGTGGTGCCCATGCCGCTCCATTCCGAGCGGTAGATCGGCATCGCGTTCAGGATGCCGAGCGCAGGCGCCAGCACCTCGGCTCTGATCCGCTCGCCGGGGCTCTGCACATGACAGCTCGCGCAGGAGAAGTTGAGCTGGCCGCGCCGCGTGTAGAAATACTGCTTGCCGGTCTCGAACGCGGCGCGCGCGCGGGGGTCGTCGGGCAGCTTGATGTCCATCGCCTTGCCGCGGGAGGTGAAGGCCATGTAGGCGGTGAGCGAGGCCATCTCATCCTTGACATAGGACAGCGGCGCCTCGCCATTGGCCTCGCGGCAGTTGTTGAGCGCGAGCTCGAGCGTGACGACCTTGCCTGCCGTCGCGTCGAACATCGGATAGGTCTGGCGCACGCCGATGCCGCGATTGTCAAAACAGTCGGCGTAGGTCTTGCCGTTCTTGAACGGCTGCGAAAACATCTCCTTGCCGGCGTCGAGCGCGAACTGGTAGGGCGGAAATTCCTCCTTCTCCTCCCACTGCCTGCGCATGTCCTCGTTCATCGAATAGGGACCATTGACGAAATCGTCGAGCTTCACCTGCGGGAATTTTTTCACGAAGAATTCGCGGAACGCTTTTGCCTCGGCCGCAGGATCGGCCGCGTCGGCGGCCTGTGTGGACGGCGCTGCTGTGAGCAGCGCCAGCAATGCGAGTAGCCCGGCCGCGCGCATCATCGCCGTCCTACCCGATCCTGGCCGTGGTGCTGTCGCTTGCACCCTTGTTGTCGGTCCAGCCGATCTTGAGCTCGTCGCCCTTGGCCGCGCCCTTGAACGAGAATTTCAGATAGGGGTCCTTGGCTACCGCCGGGCCCCAATCGGCGAGGAACACCGTCTTGCCGCCATGCTCGAAGCTGAGCTGCTGGATGAAATGCGCCGGGATCAGTTGGCCCTGCGCGTCCTTGACGAGGCCGGTGTCCATCGGATGCTGGATCAGCGCCTGCACTTCCGTGGTGCCGCCGTTGGCGGTGGCGCGCACGCGGATGCTCGATGCCATGTCTGTCGTCCTTGTTATCTCAGCCGCCGCAGCCGCCGACCGTGACCTTGACTTCCTTGCTGGCGCTGTAGAGCTTGCCGCCGGATTCCACGATCGCGGTGACGTTGCAGGTCTTCGCCATCTTCAGCCGGTTGGCGACCGCCGGCACGGTGCCTTCCGGAATCCGGTAGGAGGCGGCGAGCGCGTTCGGGTTTTCGCTGACGAAGAACGAGATCGAGGTGACGTCGGAAAGCGACGTCGTCACCGCGACCGGCACCACCGCGCCGTTCTCGGCGATCTCCGGCGCGTCGAGCTTGACTTTGTCGGACCCCTCATGCGGCCGGCCATAGAGCGCCTTGATCGCATCGGTGTCGCTCTTCTGCTTGAACGCGTCCTCCGGATACGGGTCGTTGGCGGCCGCCAGCGCCGGCGCGAAGCCGATCAGCGCCACCGAGCCGATGCCTTGCAGCACGAGGCGCCGTGTCGCCAACGATCGGCCGGAAAGAAACGTCATTGCGCGGGTCTCCTCGAAAAGCACGCCATCACAAGGTCTGCAGGAAATCCACCACCGCACTGATCTCCGATTCCGTCAGGATGCGGTTGCGGCCGAACGGCGGCATCACCGTCTGCGGATTGCGCCTGGTCTCATCGGTCAGGATC
>NZ_JAFAVV010000915.1 GCF_019242285.1 Bradyrhizobium sp. | reverse complement strand
CTGGATGAGCGAGGTGGGCTGCTGCTTTGCCGACCAGAAAGAAAAGGAAAAGGGCGAGATGTGGGGAGCGTTGTTCATGGCGGATACCATCCGCATGGACCTGCGCGACCTCGGCGTTGAAGCTTGGCTGCTCTGGCAACCGGATTGGGAAGTGATCGGCTTCGATCCGAAGGGAGGGGCGCTGCAGCTTAAGAAGCAATACTATGCGATGGCGCAGTACAGCCGCTTCATCCGTCCGGGCTTTCAGATCGCTTCAGCGGGCGGCGCTTACAACACTCTGGCCGCTTACTCACCTGCATCGAAGCGTCTTGTTCTGGTGACGACCAACTGGGACCAACCCGGCGAGGACGATCTCGACCTGACGGCCTTTGCGGGGCTGCCCGCCGCCGTGACGGCGTACCGCACGACCTCGGATGCGCAGGCAAACCTGCGGCAGGAGACGATCGCCCTCTCTAGCGGCAAGCATATCGTCAGCTCTTTGCCGCCGCGCTCCATCACGACATATGTCATCGATGGCGTGACGCCGCGACCGGACGCATCGACAGACAGAATCGAAGGCGTGCATCAGGTGATCTCACAGGCCACGCATCAGTGCATGAATGTCACGACCAACTCAACGAGTTCGGGAGCCGCGATCATTTCGTATGCGTGCGGCGCCTACGCCAACGAGCTGTTCAATTTCGTGAACAGGGGCGGAGGGGTCTATTCGATCCACACCGTCAACGCGCTTGCCAGATTGTGCCTAAACATATCGAACGGCACGAACTCGCCCGGCGATGGCAAGACACGCGGCGGTCCGGGAAATCTCATTCAGTGGGGCTGTGACGATGGTCCGCTGCCGGCCAATGAACTGTTTCGGATCGAGAGCGGCCCTTCCGGGACCTACCGCCTTCAGGTGAAGAATTCCAATCTCTGTCTCGAGGACCCGGGTGCGGGAGGTACGTTGCGACAGAATCGATGCGATCCTGCGGCGGCGAGCCAGAGATTCTTTCTTGTCGACTGAGCGCCTCGCTCGTAGGAGGACCGAATGTTTGGATGGCTCCAGCGCACTTCCTTCCTTCAATACCAAGCGGATTGCAGAAGAGACGACCCACCGGGATGCCGAAACCTCAGCTCACTCAGGCCGAAGAACGGCGCAGCGCTGGCGGTCATCGTCGTCCTTGTGACCAGAAGCGTGATCGGGTGTGGTGTCGCACATTCCGAGACAATCGAGCAAAGGCCTTGCGATATCTATGCCACCAATCATACACCGTGCGTCGCCGCGCACAGCACGGTGAGATCTCTCTACGCCAAATACAAGGGCGCGCTGTATCTGGTGAAGAGAGCGTCGGACAACGCTACAGAAAACATCGGCTTGCTTTCGGACGGATACGCCAACGCAGTGGCGCAAGATGCGTTCTGCGACCACACCACCTGCGCTATCACTAAAATTTACGATCAGTCGCCCCACCATAACGATCTCTCGATCGCCCCTAGCGGGCACTACAAAGGACCAGGTCTCGACGGCTCCGACTTCGGCGCCGCCGCCGACGCGTTACCCGTGACGGCCGGCGGCCATCAAGTCTATGGCGTTTCGATTTCGCCTGGCATGGGCTACCGCAACAACCGGACATCGGGCATCGCAATGAACGGAAAGCCGGAAGGGATGTACATGGTCTCCTCCGGCACCCATCTCAATTCAGGGTGCTGCTTCGACTACGGCAACGCCGAGACCAGCGGCAACGACACCGGCGCCGGCCATATGGATGCGGTCAATGTAAGCCGGGACATGGAGTGGCCCAACTGCCGCAGCGAACCGGCGCCCGGGGTGGGCGCTGACCTCGAAAACGGAATATTCCACTGGAAGCAGCGAAGCTGCAATCCGGCCGCCAATTTCGGCGGCAGGCCGCGTCCCTTCATATCGGCTTGGTTGAAGAACGATGGTCAGAGGAGGTTTGCGCTAAAGTGGGGCGATGCGCGGTCGGGCGAGCTCAACGTCGCGTATGCCGGCTCCCTGCCCGATGGATATGCGCCCATGCGCCAGGAAGGCGCGATCATCCTCGGCATCGGCGGCGACAATAGCCATGCCTCTGCGGGCTCATTCTTCGAAGGCGCAATGATCGCCGGCTTTCCCTCCGATAGCGTCGATAACGCTATTCAGTCCAACATCGTCGCGGTCCACTATGGCGCGCCGAGCGGCCTATCCGGAACATTAACACCGGGATCTGACATCTCGCTGCAAGCGACCACACCATGCTGCACCGGAGATTATGTCCGCAACCAGAACGGTGGCGTCGTTATCGCGCCGATCACATCCGGCAGCCCTGAGCAGGACAAGGGCGACGCAACCTGGATCGTACGCCGCGGCCTCGCTAACGCCGCCTGCGTCTCCTTCGAGTCAAAAAACAATCCAGGCGACTTTCTACGGCATCAGAACGCTGCGCTCCGTATGCAGCCATTCGACGGCACCGCCCTCAACCGATC